>DATDOJ010000437.1:0-4666 GCA_035293345.1 Bacteroidia bacterium | reverse complement strand
ACATTTTTTATCTTTCAGCTAACGAATTTAGATGCAAATATAACGATTTTTATTAATAAGTTGACGTTGAGCATAATAAAGTTAACGGTTATGATAACAAAGTTGACGTTTCTAATCGCTAAGCAGTTGTTTTTTATTTATAAGCTAACGCTATTAATCATTTAGCTGACGAATATAATTCCTAAGCTGACGCTTTATGTTACTTAGCTGACGCTTCAGAGACGGAAAACAGGTAGCTGAGTGAATTAATAGATTAGTAGATGAATTAAAAATATCTGCTAAGCATAAAGAAGGGAGAATGTAAAAGCAGAGCAAAGCGCTTGTGTGCCCTGAAAGCTAAACCTGCAGATGTCCCGAAAGCACCAGGAGCGTCACATTGAGCGAAGTCGGGATGCGAATGCAGACAAAACTATGTTTGGGGTTCGCCCGTCATCATGTCAATAATACGGTTGATACATCCTTAAGAAACGGCAGCACCGGATTACAAATCCAACGCAACGGGAGTTCCGCTCGAGAAACCTGGATTTTACAATAAGTTTTTTAAAAAATAGGACTTTCGCAAAAAAAATAAAATATGACACGAATTACATCCGCCATAGGACGTCCGCCAAAGGACGGACTCGACAAGGCGAGGATTCGTCCATTTGGCGAACTAATTTCCATTTTTAATTCGTGAAATTAGTGTCAACAATAAACTTCTGCGTAAGTCCTGAGTTTCTTACGCAACAACTCAGAACACCATTAACCCATTTTCACTAATCTTGCGAAAGTCCTATATAGATGAAACAAGTCGTTAAAAAAGGTGTAATAACTCCCGATGGCTTCATATTAAAAACGTCCGTTTTCATTTAAATTTGTTCTCAAATTCTATCCCATGAAAAAATCTTTACTCGTTATTCTGTCTGCCGCTATTGTTTTATCCTCCGGAGCGCAGGACCAAAAGCAATGGCAGGCAGGAATGAATTATTCACTTTACAAAAAAGTAAATGATGCTTCGCGGCAGAGTTACGAAATCGCTGTGTTCATCAAAGGCGATGTGGAGAAAATAAAATCTGAAACTGAAAAACTTGGCGGCATTTTTAAATACGCTGCCGGGGATATTGCTGCCGTGCGGATTCCTGTTTCTTCCGTAGCGGAGTTGGCTTCAAAAACTTTCATCTCACGAATTGAATCCAATGATATGAAGCTTGAGCGACTCATGGACACCGCGCTTATCAACAACAGGGTGTTGCCCGTGCATTATGGTTTTCCACCGCTCACTCAGGGTTACGATGGAAACGGTGTGGTCGTAGGAATTATTGATGAAGGAGTGGATTTGACACACAATGATTTTAAAGACCTCAGCGGAAACACACGCATTAAATTTTTGTGGGACCAGAAAATAAATAACGACCCGGGCGGAATCACGCCAACACCTTACGGTTATGGAACAGAATGGAATTCCATCGCCATCAATAACGGTTCCGCATCAGCACATCAGGATGGTCCGTATGGTCACGGAACTTTTGTCACCGGAGTTGCAGCAGGCAACGGGTTTGCTGTGAACAACTATAAAGGCGTGGCTCCCCGTGCGGATATCATTTGCGTTTCTATGGATTTGAATGTGTCCGATAACAATTTTTTATCTTCCCTCGCTGACGCAGTAAGATATATTTTCGATAAAGCAGATTCGCTCGGAAAACCCTGTGTCATTAATATTTCCCTCGGAACTTATTTCGGTTCGCATGATGCGAAAGATTTGCAGGCACTGGTAATTGACACATTAATTACAGCGCAGCCGGGGCACTCGCTCGTTTGCGCTGCCGGCAATGCAGGAAATGCCCTGATACATCTTGCTTACGATGTTCCGGCTGACACTGCATTTACATGGCTTCGTCCTTCGGGCAATCCTGCTGGCGCTTACATTCAAATTTATTGTGACACGGCTGATATGAACAACATTCAATTTGCTTTGGCAGCAGATGACCCTGATTATTCATTCAGGGGAGCAACACCCTTTTTGACTTTATCCTCGCTGCAGGGACCCAATGTTGACTCTGTAATGAACGGATTGAACCGCATCGGAATTGACAGCAGCTACGGCAATATTAACGGCAACACTTTTTCTCTTGAAGTTTATCTGCTGTCCGATTCCGCGCAATATCTCTGGCGGATTATGACCAAAGGCAGCGGACACATTGATGCGTGGAGCTTTAATTATGTATTCAATAACCTTCCATCGCCATCGGTAATGCCTCTCATCACAAATTATGAATTCCCTGATTTCGATCAAAACATAGTGAGCAGTTTCACCTGCAGCGACAAAGTGATTACCGTTGGAAGCTACACCAACCGCAGCTATTATATTGATGTGAACGGTAATCCCTTCTTCTATGATTCCATTTATGTTTTCCCGACAACGGCAGGACCGCTTTCCGCATTTTCGAGCCACGGTCCAACGCGTGACGGGCGCATCAAACCGGATATCACTGCAACCGGGGAGAAAGTAGTTTCCTGCGCTTACCTTCCTCAGATCATCGCATTGCTTAATTCTCAATATGATTACCTGATTGCTTCAGGAGGACAACACACCGTGGGCAGCGGGACTTCTTTTGCTTCACCGGCTGTTGCCGGAATTGCAGCGCTTTACTTCCAGAAAAATCCGACACACACCTGGCAGCAGGTGAAAGATGCTATTCTCGATTGCGCCCGCAGAGATGCTTTCACAGGGAATAACTTACCCGATAATTTATGGGGCTATGGAAAAGCAGATGCATTTGCTGCACTGACCGGTTGCGTTGTCGGCATGAGTGAACTGAATTCTTCGAGTCATAATATGAATCTTTTCCCAAACCCTGCTTCGGAGGATGTGACGATTTATTATTCATTTCCCGAAAATGAATCTTCGCAGCCGCTACAACTTGTGATTACGGATGTATTGGGGAAAATAATTTCTGAAATTCCATTGAGGGAATTGCAAGGCACAACCCAAATTTCCGTCCGGAATTATTCTTCCGGAATTTATGTCTGCATGCTGATGTCAGGAAAAAAATTACTCGATGCGCAAAAGTTAGTGGTGAAGTGAGGAATACTTTTTCCAATTATTTATCACTCGTAAAATTCAGCCATACGGTATTTGCATTACCGTTCGCGTTGATTGGTTTTTTTCTCGCACTGCATTTCAACGCTGTTCTTTTTCAGTGGCAATTGCTTATGAAGGTCTTACTCTGCATGATTCTCGCGCGGACAGCAGCGATGGCATTCAACCGATATGCCGACAGGGAAATTGACAGTAAGAATGAACGGACAGCCATTCGGGAAATTCCTTCCGGTATAATCAACGCCAACGCTGCCCTCGCACTGACAGTTTTTTCTTCGCTTCTGTTTATCGTCACCTGTTACTTCATCAATCCGCTTTGCTTTTATCTTTCTCCTGTCGCATTGCTTGTCACGCTCGGTTATTCTTTCACCAAAAGATTTACCTCGCTCAGTCATTTTATTCTCGGTCTTGGTTTATCTCTCGCACCAACGGGTGCATATCTTGCCGTGACCGGAAAATTTCACCTGCTCCCGATTCCCTTTTCGTTTGCTGTGCTTACGTGGGTTTCGGGTTTCGATATTATTTACGCGCTCCAGGATGTGGACTTCGACCGCAAGCAAAAATTATTTTCGATTCCGGCATGGCTCGGAGAAAAAAACGCGCTGGTATTTTCTTCCGTTCTGCATTTTCTTACTGCCTGCTTTCTCACGTGGGCAGGCATCTACGCAAACTTCGGAATGCTTTATTGGATTGGCTCCGTAATATTTTTTCTGATGCTTATTTACCAACACAGCATTGTGAAGCCAAATGATTTGAGCCGCGTGAATATTTCCTTCTTCACCACCAACGGAATTGCAAGCGTGGTGTTCAGCATATTTGTTATTGGCGAAATGCTGTATTAATAAATGCAGTGTCGTTATACTTTTGATTTAAGAAAGTCCTTTAGGTCTCCGTAATTATTTTTGAAAGCAACAGAAAGCACAGGTTTGTCTTTTAGAATTGCGAGCCGTTCAGGAATCTCCACGACATTTCCTGTAACCGCCTGAACGCTCTCAGGAAATTTAGCAGGATGCGCTGTGGACAAAAAGATTCCTGTTTGATTTTTGTTTCCTTCCAAATATTTCTTTAACCCTGAATACCCCACCGCTGTGTGAGGGTCAGCTAAATAATTATATTTTGAATAAAGCTCCCGAATTGCATCACGTATTTCATCATCAGAAAAGAAATGTCCTGAAATCATTTTTCTCATTTCATCATGGTCGTGATGGAAAATCTCCGTCATGCGGCTGAAGTTGCTCGGGTTGCCTACATCCATTGCATTGCTGATGGTAGGTAATGAAGCGCGTGGAGTAAAAATTCCTGTTTCAAAATATTTCGGAACAACATTATTGATGTTCGTTGATGCAACAAAATGCCTCAAAGGCAATCCCATCTTCCATGTAATAAGTCCGGCTGTCAGGTTTCCGAAGTTACCGCACGGAACAGAGATAACAGGAGAACAATTTTTATCTTTCAATGATTTCCATGCGGAGAAATAATAAAACACCTGCGGAACAAGCCGCGCAATGCTGATGGAGTTTGCTGATGTAAGCGATACCGATTTGTTTAATTCGGTATCTGCAAATGCTTCCTTCACCAGTCGCTGGC
>DATDOJ010000436.1:0-9933 GCA_035293345.1 Bacteroidia bacterium | reverse complement strand
AGAAGCCGCGCGCCTCAAAGCTGAAGCAGAACAAAAAACAAAACAAGCGGCTGAAGAAAAAGCACGTATCGAAGCAGACAAAAAACGTAAAGCCGATTCAACCGCAACTGCACAGTCAGAATTAAAACGCAAACAAGACGAAGAAGCAGCGCGCCTCAAAGCCGAAGCAGAACAAAAAGCAAAACAAGCGGCTGAAGAAAAAGCACGCATCGAAGCAGACAAAAAACAGAAAGCCGAATTAGCTGCTGCTGAACAGGCAGAACTAAAACGTAAACAAAACGAAGAAGCCGCCCGCCTCAAAGCCGAAGCGGAACAAAAAGCAAAAGACAAAGCTATTGCAGATGAAAATGCACGTGCCGAAAAAGCAAGACAGGATGCCGAAGAAAAAGCACGCATCGAAGCAGACAAAAAACAGAAAGCCGAATTAGCCGCTGCTGAACAGGCAGAACTCAAACGCAAACAAGACGAAGAAGCCGCACGCCTCAAAGCCGAAGCAGAACAAAAAGCAAAAGACAAAGCTATTGCAGATGAAAATGCGCGGGCTGAAAAAGCAAAACAAGATGCCGAAGAAAAAGCGCGCATCGAAGCAGACAAAAAACAGAAAGCCGAATTAGCTGCTGCTGCACAGGCAGAACTTAAACGCAAACAAGACGAAGAAGCCGCCCGCCTGAAAGCCGAAGCAGAACAAAAAGCAAAAGACAAAGCCATTGCCGATGAAAATGCGCGGACTGAAAAAGCAAAACAAGATGCCGAAGAAAAAGCAAGAGCCGAAGCAGAACGTAAGCGCATTGCCGATGCAACAGCCCTGGCAAATGCTGCGCTTCAGCGCAAGCAGGCAGAAGTAGCAGAACGCATCAGGAAAGAAGCTGAAGAAATTGCAAAAGCAAAAACACTGACCGATTCCATCGCAAGAGCCGGGCAGTTGCGAAAAGAAGCCGAAGAACGCGAGCGTCTCAAAGCCGAAACCAAAGCCCGCACCGATTCCGTCAACAAAGCTCTGGCTGACCTCGCTGCAAAGCGTAAAGCAGAAGCGAAAGAAAGAGAAGAAGCCAAACTGCGCAACGACTCAGCCGCCCGTGCCGAAGCAATGGCGCGCGATGCACGCGACCGCGCATTCAACGATTCCGTCAAAGCCGCAAAAGCCGATGCCGATGCCAAAGCCAAAGCCGGGGCGGAAGAAAAATTCAGGGCTGACCAGCGGAGAAAAGCGGAACAGGATGCCATTGCACAAGCCAAAGCCGATTCTGCCGCCCGCGAAAATGAAGCGCGCAAGCAAAAACTCATTGCCGAAAACGAAGCGAAGAAAAAAGCCGAACTCCAGGCACAGCGTGACGCTCATGCACGCTCTCAGGCGCTTCGCGACAAAGAAATTAAAAAGGAAACTCCCGCAGCGCCAAAGATTGAGGCGAAAACATACCCCGAAGGAATCACCGAAGAAACCATCAAGGAAACCAACCGCTCCATTATCCGCACTGTCGTTAAACGCGAAGGCGTTACCAATGTCTTCCAGAAAATAATTTACACCTGGGGTGGCGTCTTCTACTTCATGAACGAGTCCAGCATTTCAATCAACGTCTACGACCTTGAGATGAAAAAGCAGAAAGCGTATTTCAATAAGTAAATAAAAATTTTGGGGAGCAATCCATTCTCGCTCGATTTCGTCTGTCCCCCGCTCCTATCTCTCACCATCCTGCTGAGAGAGATGTCATTGCGAACACTTTAGGATTTGAGAACATATTCTCCGAAACATTTTGCAAGGGAGAACAAAACTAAAATTCCATACAGCATCGCAAGATGCGAACCATATCCGGGTCATGATGCCTCACAACTGACTCGTCACCGGACGACAGTCAAAAAAAATTACCTGCACGCCTGCCTGAATGCATCTTCAGCCGGCTTATATCCCAAACTCGCTGCTTTGCCCAGGTCTTTACAGGCAGCATCTTTTTTTTGCGAATAGAATTCTGATAAGCCACGGTTAAAATACGCCTCTGCATAATCCGGTTTCAATTCAATGGCTTTGGAATAATTTTTTATAGCGTCATCAAATTTCTTTTTGTCAAAATACAGTATGCCGCTGTTGTAATACGCTCCGACATAAGCACGATTCAATTCAATGGCTTTACCGTATTCGCGCAAAGCATCATCGCTTCTTTTCTCATTCATGTAAATAACTCCGCGGCTGTAGTACGCTTCCGCGTAGTCAGGGTTCAGTTCAATCACTTTGTCATAATCCTTAATCGCAGCGGCATAATTTTTTTTCAACACAAGAATATGCCCGCGGTTGCTGTATGAATTTGCATCATCAGATTTCAGCTCAATTGCCTTGTTTAAATCGCCAAGCGCTTCGTCAATTCTTTGCTGATTAGTGTAAAGAATTCCACTGTTAAAATATGCTGTTGACAATGCAGGATTAATCTTGATTGCTTTTTCATAATCTCGTAATGCCTCTTCATTCCTGTTGCTGTCACGAAAATAGTTTCCCCTGCTCACATACGCTTCTGCAAAGTTGGACTTGAGCTCAATGGCTTTATTAAAATCTTTAAGTGCTTCTTCATGCTTCCTTTCTTTCATATATAAAATGCTGCGGTTGAAATATGCCTGAGCGCTAAAAGGGTTTATCCCGATTGCCTTGTTATAATCGTTGACCGCATCAGCATTTCTTTCTTCATCCCGGAAAAGATTTCCTCTGTTAATGTATGCATCTTCATGGTCAACATTCAACTCAATGGCTTTAGTAAAATCCTTCAGCGCTTCACTGTTTCTTTTTTCTTTCATAAAAACAAGTCCTCTGTTTTTGTAAGCCAATGCAAACTTCGGATTGAGTTCTATCGCTTTGCTGTATTCCTCTATTGCCTTCTCTGACTTTCCTTGTTCAGAATAAACATTTCCCCGGTTATTGTACGATGCAAAATAATCCGGGTTGATTTCAATGGCTTTGTTAAAATCATTTATTGCCAGGTCATATTTTTTGTCATCAAAATAAACGCTGCCCCTGTTATTATATGCAAACGCAGTTTCAGAATATTTATTAAGAATGTCACTCCATACCGTCACAGAATTTTTCCAGATACCGCATCGTGCGTAAGATGTTACGGAAAAGAAAATAAAAAAAACACTAAGCGCGATTAAAGAAATCATTTTAAACTTTTTACTCTGCGATATATCAAACACGCTCACTGCAAGGAAAAATATTCCGACAGAAGAAACATAGACGTAACGGTCGGCAATGACAGATAACCTGATAGAAACAAACTGCAATGCAAGAGTGAAAAATATGTTGGCGGTGAAAAATAAAATTCCAAATGCAATGTTTTTATTTTTCTTCACCGTTCTGATAAATAAATAAATCAGTCCTGCTACAAATAGCGGATGAATAAAAAACCAAAATGACAGATGCCCGCGTTCCGGATAAGGGTAGTGAGCAGACAACTCATACGGAATAAAATGCTTGATAAAATATTCTCCTAACGCATAGCTTGCGTACATTACTCTCTGTATAAAAATATGATTGATATAAATTAATTCTGTGTTGTACGATTTTACTGCTGTTAGTGTAACAAACACAAACACCGCTGATAAAACAAAAAACGGAAGCTTCTCCAGCAGTACTTTTTTACTCAAAATTTTTCTTCCGCTGAGAAAGTCAATGCATACTATTGAAAGTGGTAATGCTGCCGCCTGCTCTTTCGACAAAAAGGAAAACACAAATAACACCAGCGATGCCGCCAGGTATTTCCTGTTGTCTGACGAGAGATAATAAGTGTAAGCAATCAGGGACAGAAGAAAAAAACCACAGTAAAATCCTGTTTTGAAAGCCGCAGAAGCCCAGGCAACCGACTCAACGTTAAGAGGGCAAACGCCAAATAATGCCGCAACAGCAAGCGCAGCAACAAAGTTCTTTCCAAGCCGGAACACAAGCCAGCACACAAGACAAACATTTGCCAGGTGCAAAACAACAGCGCTCAGGTTATAAAGAAATGGCTCATCGCCCGCTATCGTATGAATGATGCTGAGGAATAGCGTAGGAACCGGAGAGTATTGCCCGTAATAAAAACCGGAAAAAATCCTGCCGGTGTTTTCCAATGTAAACTCATTTATAAAAGGATTGGTGTAGATATACCAGTTATCGTCATAATTGATAAACTCTTTCTGCAGCGTGGGCACATAAATAATGAAAACAGCAGCGAGCACAGCCGCAAGCCAAATCCAGTTGCTTCTGTCGAATGCCGCAACATTCTGTTTCGCCTTTGCCTGCGCCCGCATTACCTTCTCAGGTTTCTTCATAGAGAACGTGTCATTAAATAAAAGCAGGTCTTTGCTTAACGGTTTTACAAACGATAAACGATTGGTTATTTCAAAAGTTGCGAGCCATCCATTTTATCCCCCGTTGGTGGATTCGTGCCCAAGTCATAGCGTCAGCCATCTGCGACCGCGAGATGAAAAAACAAAAAGCGTATTTCAATAAGTAAACTTCTTCTGTTAGCAGTGGTGAGTGAATGAGGAACTACATCTTCACAAACCTCTTCACCACACTCCTCTCCCCGTCAAAAACTTTTACAAAATATATTCCTGCCGCAAGCTCCGAAACATCTATCGAAGCGCTCCCTTCTCCTGAAGGAGAAGGGTTGGGGATGAGGTATTTTATTTCTTTCCCCATCACATCATAAACTTCTACACTTTCAATTTTGCTTTTTACATTTTCAATTTTGATTTCCGTTGTGGCGGGGTTGGGGAAAAGGGAAATATTATTTCCGTTATTGTAAATTTCGTTTATGCCATCATAATAAAGGTTTGAATTTTTAAAAATAATTCCGCTGTAACCCACTGCGTAAGCCAAAGAATCATTTACGATAAACAATGAAGTGATCTGGTTATACCAACTCGAATCATCAATTGTCCAGGTGTAACCGCCATCTTCTGTTTTCCAGATTATTCCTTTGGGAGAAGTATTTAATACTTGCCAATAATATGCATCTGCCCCTCCGACTGCATACCCCTTTTGATTGTTTACAAAAGCAATATCCAAAACAGGATGTTGGCTTATTGAAATTGTTGGAGACCATGATATGCCTCCATTATTTGTTACAGAAACATTTCCATTTGTCCCCGCCATAACCGCATGACTGGTATCGCTCATCCAGGCGCTAAGCACAAAGATATTTGTATCTCCATTAAAAGCTTGCCATGAATCACCGCCATCTGATGTTTTTGCAAACTTCCCATGTCCTCCGGCAACGTATCCATGCTGGCGATTCAAAAATCTTAAACTCCCGGTACCAGGCCAGTCCGACTCACCGAAATTTCCTGCAATGCCAAGACAGAAATGTGGAGGAGATGGAGGTATTACCATTCGACTTAGTTGACCAGAATACATTGAAACAAAAAAACCAGTATCTCTTGTTACAAAAAACATTGAAGTCATATCTAATCCAATCCAACAACTGCCTTCTTGCTGCCAGGTATTCCCCATATCATACGTTTTAAATACATCACCATCCTGTCCAACAACATATCCGGTTGTATCATTTGCAAACTGAACACATAAATACCAGAAGCCGCCTGGAAACAGAGTAGTATCCCAACTTATTCCGCCATCCAATGTTCTTAAAATAACTGAATTAATACTCCACCATTCATCACCGCAAACAAACCCAGTATCTTTATTTAAAAACCAAACTGATGTATAATAAAATGAAGTGTCATTACTTATTCTCGTCCATTGCGCATCAGAGCTGATAGAAATCAGAATGAAAAATATAATTATCAAAGTATTCTTTTTCATTACATCTGCTTTAGTTTTCTCAGATGTAAAACTACACCATTTCTTCAAACAAAAAAACCGCCAATGGTGGGCTTCAATTCATCATTCCTCACTCATCATTCCCTCTCACCCCCTCCTCATCCTCACCACGAGCTTGGTGGTTTTTCCGCGCACGGTGGTGAAGCTCTTGAGCGTGTCGGCATATCCTTCGAGCGATGCTTTGAGTTTGTGCGTGCCTTCTTTGAGGTTCTGCACACGGATGCTTCCGCGTTTGCTGCTGCGCCTCCTGATTTTTTTTCCGATAGCCACCTGCACATTCGCGAGCGCTTCGCCTGTGGCATCGTCAACGAATGTTGCTTCGAGGGCGCGCTTCAGTTTGGGGCTGTTGATGATGATGCGCGCAATGAAATGCTCCCTGTAAAATTTTCCTGCGGTGGCGCTGTAGAGTTCCATGCCTTGGTCAAGCTGTTCTTCGAGCAGGGTATCTGTGGTGTTAAATTGTTCCGCAAGTTGTTTGGTAGCCGCGATGGTTTCGCCCAGGGCTGCCTTCGGCTTGCTGATGTATTCTGCAAAAGTTTCAATGGCTGCGGCAAGGGCTGCAATGTGTGCGCCCGTGATTCCGTAGGGCAAAATGGCTGCGGCATTGTCTTCGGCTGCCTGGTGAACCTGCTTGCTCATGCCGATAAGTCCGTTGTCGCGCGCCTTGGCAAGTTTTCTCCGGCTGAATTTCACCTTGCTCAGCAGTTCGGTGTTGCCTGTTGACGATGCATAAAAGACAAGGGCGCTGGAGATGGTGTAGGTTTGCTGTGTGAGTGCTTTGCGTTTGCGTTTTTTGTCCTCCGCTATACCTCTGACGTTTTCCTCCTGCCTGTTGCGCAGGTTGCCGATTTCTTCAATGCTGTTTTCAAGTTCCGTGACGGCATCGCTGAATGGTATGTTGGCGCTCCAAACGCTGCTGTGCTTTTGCAGCACATCATTAACGGCTTCATACATGTTGAAGGTATCTTCCTGTTTCTTATTCATGACGCTGAATGTTTCTTTGACAGCATTGATTTACTGCCTGATGCCTTCGCTTCACTCTCTGTTGCTATTTCCACTATACCTGTTGTCATTTCCACTTATCCTGTTATCATTTCCACTTCGTCTGTTGTCATTTCCACTTTGTCTGTTGTCATTTCCAGTTTACCTGTATGCATTTCCAGCTTGTCTGTTGTCATTTCCACTCAACCTGTTATCATTTCCACAATGTCTGCATTGATTTCCACTTTGTCTGTATCCATTTCCACAACTTCTGTTGTCATTTCCACTTTGGCAAAGGTATCAGAAAATTATTCAATCATGCTGAAGCAAAGATTGGCTCAGCCAGTGCGACAATTTTTTGATTTATGTTGTGACTTTTTCCTGTCAATAGCTTTATTTACTGAGCCGTCAGGTATTATTTTCACTTGACGGTTTCAAAATATAGCCACAGATTCACAGATTGAAAAATCAAATCAAAAAATAATCTGTGAATCTGTGGCAAATATTAAACTGAGCCACTACCGGCCTCATTCACCCCAATCCCATTAATCATCTGAATCATCATTAATCCCGGTTCAGACAATTTTTTCAGGCACAATATTTGAAAACCCCGTGTGGAATTTTCATTTATCTTCATCTCATTAAAAAACACAGCTATGTCTAAACACTTTTTATTCTTTTTTGTTGCCTGTTCGCTCACCGCATCAGCAGCAGAACAACCCAAAACCGTTTCCTCCGGCATCAAAGAAGTCGAAGCATTTCTCAGCGGAGCCATCATCACCCGCACAGCCAAACCCGCTGTGGACCCAGGAACCACCGAACTTGTCTTCGACAAACTTCCCGGAACCATTGACCGGAACAACATCGGAGTCACCGGCACAGGCAGTGCCGTCATTCTCTCCGTTGTCCACCGCCTCAACTACCTCGACCCCGAAAAGAAAAACCCCGAACTCAAAAAACTCGAAACCATCCTCGACACACTCAACCGCAACCTCGATGAAATGCTCGACAAGAAATCTGTTTACACCGAAGAGCAGAGCATGCTCCTCGCCAACAAAGCAACGGGCGGAGCAAACATCGGTGTCACTTCCGACAACCTCGAAGAAGTTGCCGACCTCTTCCGCAGGCGGCTCACCGAACTCAAAGACAAACTCACCGACCTCAAATACAAAGAGAAAAAACTCCGCGAGGAAATTGACAAGTACAACAGGCAGCTTGCCGATGCCAATGCAAAATATTCTCAGCCCACTTCAGCGGTTGTCGTCACGGTCTCGGCAAAAGAAAGAACCACCGTCAATCTCGAACTCACTTACTACGTTCCCAATGCAGGATGGAAACCCATGTATGACTTGCGCGCTAAAGACAGCAGCAGTCCGCTCTCTGTAAATTTCAAGGCAGATATTTTCCAAAGTACAGGCGAAGATTGGGATGATGTGAAACTCACACTCTCCACAGGCAACCCCACTTCAGGCGGCACCAAGCCGGAACTTCAGCCGTGGTATCTCGATTATCTTGTTGCACAAACATTCAACAAAAACCGTTACAACATGAACGCGCCTGCCGCAGCCGGTGCGGAAGCACGCTCTGAGATGGCTCAAACAATTGCTATGAATGATATGCAAACCATAAAGGACTTTGTCACAGAGAATTCCAGCCGCTTCATTGCATCCTTCACGATTGAACGCTCCTATTCTGTTCCTTCCGATGGAAAATATCACACAGCGGAAATCAAACGCTTCACCATGAATTCGGAGTATATTTATTTCGCAGCGCCCAAGCTCGACAAAGATGCCTTCCTCGTTGCGCGCACCACCGGCTGGGGCGATTTGAATCTCTTGCCCGGTGAAGGCAATGTTTATTTCGAGGGCTCTTTTGTCGGAACAACATTCATCAACACCGCCAGCACCGATGACACGCTCGATGTTTCTCTCGGTCGCGACAAGCGAATTGTCATCACGAGAGAGAAGAACAAAGATGTTTCCGGCAGCACAGGAATTTTCGGAAGCAATAAAAGCAAGCAACTTGCTTACACCATTTCACTCCGCAACACGCGCAAGGAAGCGGTGAAACTTATTCTCGAAGACCAGGTTCCCGTCAGCAAACAAAAAGACATCGAAGTAAAAATCAACGAACTCTCCGATGGAGAACTGAACAGCACCACCGGAAAAGTCATCTGGAAACTCGACCTCCCTGCCGGTGAAACTGTCAAGAAAAATATTTCTTTCACCGTGAAATATCCGAAAGACAAAACAATCAGCAATCTTTAGAGAGGATTATTTACCATACCGTGTTCCCCCTCTCCTTTGGAGAGGGGGTTAGGGGGTGAGGCGGTTCACATCGGGTCAACATTCACATCCATCGTGATGCGGTGAAACTCCGGCTTGGAGAAAAAAGTATTCTTCGTCTTAACAATAAACTCCTTCGCAGAACCGACAGAAGCATTCCTGTCCACTTTGATTAAAATATTCTGCCGCCATTCATTCTTGACACGCGCCACCAAAGGCGGCTCTGGACCGAGCACACCCGCCTTCAGCTTTTCCCTCAGCATCGAAGCAAACATGCGTGATGCTTTGGCAACTAAGGATTCGTCCTTATGTCTCAGTGTAATTTCAATCAAGCGAAAGAACGGAGGGTAATTAAATTTTTTTCTCTCCTTCAATTCGCTTTCATACATGCCTTCATAATCATTGCTGACTACATACTGAATCACCCTGTGCAGCGGCTGAAATGTCTGGATGACAACTTTGCCTCTTTTATTCTTTCTTCCCGACCTTCCGCTCACCTGCGCCATCAGGTGATAGCTGCGTTCATGCGAACGGAAGTCAGGGAAGTTCATCATCAGGTCTGCGTTGAGAATTCCAACCGTGCTCACGTTGTCGAAGTCAAGACCTTTGGTCACCATCTGCGTGCCGACCAAAATATCTATCCTCCCGTTTGCGAAATCGTCAATGATGTGTTTGTAAGCATGTTTACTTCGGGTGGTGTCAAGGTCGAGGCGCGCAATAATTTTGTCAGGAAAAAAAATCGAAAGTTCCTCTTCAATTTTCTCCGTGCCGAAACCGTAAATCTTTAATGCAGTGCTTCCGCACGTTGGGCATGATGTGGCAACCTTTTGTGTCGAGCCGCAATAGTGGCAGCGCAGGATGTCA
>DATDOJ010000435.1:0-5400 GCA_035293345.1 Bacteroidia bacterium | reverse complement strand
ATTTATTTTCGGGTTTACAAATTCCTTTAAATGTTTTTCAAGGTTTTCATTTCCGCCCGCAGACAATTCGCTGAGCGCGGAAATAATCCTGCTCTTCATTTCATCTGCCGCCTTGTTGGTGAAGGTGACAGCAAGTATGTGACGGAATTCGGCAGGGCGCTCTAACACAATCCGCAGATACTCGAACACGAGCATATACGTTTTGCCCGAGCCGGCAGAGGAACGGTAAATTTTCAGCTCGTTCATTAACAAAAAAGTATTAAGGGAAACTCAGCGAATCACAACGAAGCGCGAAGCGGCAGACAGGCGCGCTCCTTTCAGCTTCAGGAAATATACTCCGCGAACAAGCGAAGAAATATTTACAGGAATATTATCCGCGCACGTAAATTTTTCCTGCGATAAAATTTCTTTCCCGGTTACATCATAAACAGAAAGAGAAAATTTTTCGTCAGCGTTTCCCGAGCATGCAATCCGGATTTCATTGCCTGCCGGATTCGGATAGATGCTTATTCTCTGTCCCTCAGAAATTTCACCTATGCCGATGGCAGGAGAGCATCCTGATGAATTGTATAATGTTGAACGGAAAGTATCAATCGCTGTCTGCATGTAAGACGCTTGTTCCTGCGTAAAAATATTCATGCATGCATCATCGGTATAGTCCATATAATTCATAAACATAATTCCGAATGACGAACACGGATTGGAAGTATCCTGTGTTGCTTCACAACCCGGATATGAACACGCATCATAAACAGGAAATACAGGACACCCAAGTGTGAAATCAGCTTGATTGGGTGTATCATAAATATTGTCTGGGTTAATGCATGTGCCACCGTCATCACCCCAAATATGCCTCAGGTTCAGCCAATGCCCGACTTCATGAGTGGCTGTTCTTCCCTTATCATAAGGCGCTGTCAGATAACCCACTCTTCCGAAAGAACGGTATCTGATGACAACTCCGTCCCGAAGCAAATCCACAGGAATCGGGTCTGTAGAGTAGCCGAGAAAATTTGAGCCAAGATTGCACACCCACAGGTTCAGATAGCTCGTGGGGTCCCATATATCAAGTCCACCCTGACTGTAATATTTCATATAATCATCCGGCAGCCACTCGATGACGGTGGTTTGTCTGCGCTCTATTCCGTTTGTCCAGTCGCCATTGGGTTTGCGCGTTGCAAGGCAAAACTGAATTCCTGTGTTCGAAGCAACCGGT
The DNA here is from genome assembly GCA_035293345.1 of Bacteroidia bacterium. Classification (GTDB taxonomy): domain Bacteria; phylum Bacteroidota; class Bacteroidia; order AKYH767-A; family 2013-40CM-41-45; genus 2013-40CM-41-45. The sequence goes on along the minus strand of DATDOJ010000435.1, from coordinate 4,187 downwards.
GCAAATGCAGAAGGTGTCAACGCTGCATCAGCATTTGTTCTGCCGAAGTCCTCGTTCAGTACATCAATTTGCGAATGAATCTGTGAGTCCGGTATGTTTTCAAGATTGGTTCTGTAAACCACATGCACCACAACGGGAATGGTGATAACACTTCGCGTTGATTTAAAATTCCTTTCGCTCACTAACCTTGCAACCAATTCGTCACCTATCCTTCTCTCTTCTGCGAGAGCAGGATTATTCTGTTCCAGCATTTTATTGTAATGAACTGATGCGCACCGCTCCGGCTGCTGGGCGAAAAGAGAACCGGGAAATAAAATCAAAGCAAATGCCAGAAGGAAAATATGGAGGAGTAGTTTTTTCATGATGTTATTTACTTACAAAAGTAGAACTATTTATCTCACCAAATGAAGCACAGCCAATCAATGATGATACTTCTGGTTGTTAATAATTGTGAACGCCCTGTAAACCTGTTCAAGAAGCAAAACCCGGATGAACTGGTGAGTGAATGTAAATTTCGAAAATGACAGTTTCACATTGGCACGTTTCAGTATTCCGTCACCGAAACCATAGGCGCCTCCCGTCATAAAAACCAACCTTTTGCCTGATGCTGAAAACCATTTTTCCAACTGCACGGCAAACTCAACGGATGAAATCTCTTTTCCCTTTTCATCGAGTAAAACCAGAAAATCCCTTTCACTGATTTGCTTCAACTGTTCTTTTTGCTCTTTGTCTTTTATGCCGGGGATACTTTCATTTTTCTCATTGCTTACTTTAATTTCGTGCGCATCAACAGTCACATAGCGGCTGATTCTGTTCTTATAATCTGCCAGCAACCCGGCTATCGCCTTCTCCGATGTTTTCCCTGTAAAAACAAAAAATAATTTCATAGCATTTTCAACGAAGCAAAGCAACATTTTATTTCCCGACTAAGCTGTATTTTCTATCTTTCGCCTTCACAAACCCGAACTTTTGGCTTGATTATTGGTAAAAGGACAAGTAAATAAAATGAAAAACCTCCATTATTATATCGTCTGCTTTTTCGCATGGTCGCTTACCTCCTTTACGGAGTTTGACGTATATGACGAAGTGAGCAACGCCATTCGCTCCGGTGATTCAAATCAGTTAGCCGCTTTCTTCGGAACAACCGTTGACCTCACGATTTTGTCGAAGGAAGAAGTGTACAGCAAAACACAGGCGGAACTTGTGCTGCGTGATTTCTTCAGCAAGTATACTCCCAAAACATTTTCAATTCTCCACAAGGGTTCGTCAAAGGAAGGAACTCTTTACGCCATCGGAAACATGACCACTGCCAAGGGCACTGTTTTCCGCACTTCTTTTTTCCTCCGCAAGTCAGGAGATAAATACCTGATTCAGGAATTGCGCTTCGAAACAGAGTAGTTTCGCGCTACATTTCCTTCTCCTTCGGAGAAGGGTTAGGGATGAGGCGTTTAATTTTATTTCCCGACTTTTGACCAACAGTTTTCTATGTTCACACTCCAACAATTCATTGACGAAGCGCTGAAAGAAGACATTGGCGATGGCGACCACACCACGCTTGCCTGCGTCAGTGAAACCCAGACCGGCTCAGCGGAAATCATCGCAAAAGAAACCGGAATCATTGCGGGCGTTGTTCTCGCTGACCAGATTTTCACCCGCTTCGATGCAACGCTGAAAGTTCAGACACATGTGGCTGACGGAGAAAAAATTGCGGCAGGAACAATCTGTATCACCGTCTCCGGAAAAATCCGTTCCATACTCACCTGCGAGCGGCTCGTGCTTAACTGCATGCAGCGCATGAGCGGCATTGCCACGCAGACAAAAGAAATGTGTGAACGCATTTCAGGACTTAACACAAAAATCCTCGACACAAGAAAAACCACTCCTCTTTTCCGCATGATGGAAAAATGGGCGGTGAAAATCGGTGGTGGCGAAAATCACCGCTTCGGCTTGTACGACATGATTCTGATTAAGAACAACCACGTTGATTCATCGGGCGGAATCACCAATGCTATCCGTTCCGCCAGCGAATACCTCAAAGCAAAAAACAAAAAGCTGCGCATCGTTGTTGAAACGAGAAACATGAGCGAGGTGAATGACGTACTCAATTACGGAAACGTCAACCGCATACTCCTCGATAATTTTTCTCCCGCCCAATTAACCGAAGCCGTGAAACAAATCAACCATCGTTTCGAAACAGAAGCATCCGGGAAAATTACACCGGACAACGTGAGGCAATACGCTGAAACAGGAGTTGATTTTATTTCTGCCGGCTCGCTCACCCACTCTTACAAAAGCATGGACATCAGTTTACGCATAACGAAGTGATGAAAAAAGTTGTTAAAAAAGTTCTCAGGACAATCGTTTATTCCCCTCCCGTTAATAAACTGGCTGAGGCAAGCAAGAAACTTATACTTCCGGGTTTTGGCGGAATGCCCCTCTACGATGTCGCTGACTTTTTTTTCACCGGCATTCAGAAAGGCGCCATCAAGACACGCGCAAGTTCTGTCGCCTACAGTTTTTTCCTCGCCCTCTTTCCGGCAATCATCTTTTTGTTTTCGCTCATTCCCTACATCCCCATCAAGGACTTCCAGCCGCAACTGCTGCTGCTGCTCCAGGATATTTTTCCCAAAGATGCCTACGTGGCTGCCCGCTCCACCATCGAAGACATCGTGAAGCACCAGCGCGGAGGACTTCTCTCCCTCGGTTTCGTGCTCGTCATTTACTTCACTACCAACGGCATCAGCGCGCTCATTGACGGATTCAACAAAAGCTATCACATCAAAGAAACACGCACCGGCTTTAAGCAACGCATGGTGGCGTTGTTTCTCACCGCCATCATTTCCCTGCTCGTGATTGCCGCCATCGTCATCATCATCACGAGCGAGGCAGCAACACAATATCTTGTCACCACAGGATTAATAAAAAGCAAAGGACAAATTGTTTTGTTCTACCTCGGCAAGTGGCTCGTCACTGCCGCGCTCTTCCTGTTCGCCATTTCGTTCCTCTATTATTTCGGACCTGCGCAGCACAAGCGCTGGCGGTTTTTTTCCGCGGGCTCCATCCTCGCTTCCTTCCTCAGCATCCTCACCTCCGTGGGCTTCGGTGCGTTCGTCAACAATTTCGGAAGCTACAACAAGCTCTACGGCTCCATCGGCACGCTCATCGTGATTATGCTCTGGATTTATTACAACGCTCTCATCCTGATTATCGGCTTCGAACTCAACGCCAGCATTGGCAATGCAAAAAGCAGCAGGAAGAGTTTTTGATTTATCCTTTTACTGCTTCACAAACTTCGCAGCACTCTCGCCTTTTTCGGTTTTTACTTTCACAAAATAGATTCCCGGAGAAAGCTTCGAAACATCAACGGTCAGTGGATAGGTGTCAGTTGATAGTTGTTGCGCCACTGACGACTGACCACTAACCACTAACAACTGACATCTTATTCCAAGCACATCATAGATTTCTATGCTTTCGATTTTCGTTTTGTTTTCAATTCTTATTTCGGTGGTGGCGGGGTTGGGGGAAAGGGAAAATGAAATATTGGATTCATCTCTATCTGTGCTCGTGGTCAAACAAAGATTGTTTATCATGGTTCCACTGCTTGTGGTGAATGAAAGCGGATATGAAGTTCCGAAACTTGCAACTATAGGAGAGGCAGCATTGTTATTCCAGGAAGGGTATCCCATACCCGTAGCAGGGTTCCCTTCATTGCAACTCATACTCGCGTTTGAGTTTGTTTTAACAACATATGCACCATAAACTGAAAAGCTGTTGGACTTACCGCAAACAACATATCCGCCATCTGAAGTCTGCCGAATAGATTTAGCCGACTCCTGGTTGGCGCTTCCATAAATCCTTGTCCAGAGTGTATCACCAATTGCATTTGTCTTAATGATATAAATATCGTCATTTCCATTAGTGAAACTAGAGGAATATCCTGATATAGCATATCCACCATCTGCTGTCACAATTAGTGAATGAGGATAATCATTGCTGCTGCCCCCGTAGGTTCTCGACCAAAGGATGCTCCCGAGCGAATCGGTTTTCATGAGAAAGACATCGTTTGCTCCTGCTCCGAAATTTTGCGTGGTGCCGGAAATTAAATATCCCCCATCAACAGTTTGAAGAACAGAATATGCCTGGTCACTGGCGGTGCCTACAGGAATGTGCATATGGCGAGCCCAATC
>DATDOJ010000434.1:0-2692 GCA_035293345.1 Bacteroidia bacterium | reverse complement strand
ATGGGCTATGGACTCAAATACAAACTGTTTGATTTGAAGCCGGTACACCTGTGCAGAGATAAAGCAGAAGTTTTTGTACATGCGAGGGAAGTGCGTTTACCAAATATTAAAATAATTGTCACGGGAGGAGGCAGAGTTGCCAACGGAGCGATTGAAACGCTCGGTGCAATGAACATCCGGAAAGTTACTCCTTACGAATTTCTCAATTACTCTTTTCGTGAAGCGGTTTATACGCAGCTTCATTCTGACAATTATTATGTAAGAACAGACGGAACAGAAGGGAACAAAAAAGATTTCTACGAGCATCCTGAAAAATACCGCTCGAATTTTTGTGATGATAATTCTTATAGCAGGGTATGCGACATTTTAATTCACTGTTCGTTCTGGAATACCCAAGCGCCACAGCTTTTCACCGGGGAAAATATGAAAGAAAGAAATTTCCGCATCAGTATGATTGCCGATGTGACGTGCGATTTGAATGGCAGCATTCCGTCCACAGTGAAAGCTACAACGATTGAGGATAAATTTTACGGCTACATGTCTGAGACGGGAGAAGTTAAACAACCTTTTACAAGCGGGGTTATTACAGTTATGTCTATTGACAATCTCCCTTGTGAACTTCCCCGCGATTCATCAGACGGATTCGGAAAGCATTTAATTGAACGTGTGCTTCCTCAACTGCTCGGTCATCAATACAGCGAATTAATTCACCGCGCTACAGTTGTCGAAAAAGGAAAACTCGCTGAGCGGTTTAGCTACCTGGCTGATTACATAAAATAAATACCGCCCCAGAAAATTATCGGGGCGGTATCGTGAACAAAATGAAAAAGCCATTAGCCGAGGTATGCTTTTAAAAGTTTGCTGCGTGATTTATGGCGTAACCTACGGATTGCTTTTTCTTTAATCTGGCGGACACGCTCGCGGGTGAGGTCGAACTTGGCGCCAATTTCTTCGAGCGTCAACCCGTGATTCATGCCAATGCCGAAAAATAATTTTATCACTTCTCGTTCGCGTTCTGTGAGTGTGCTGAGTGAACGGTCTATTTCCCGCTGAAGTGATTCGGTCATCAATGTACCATCTGCCCGCGGTGAATCAGGATTCACCAGCACATCGAGCAAACTGTTTTCTTCGCCCTGCACGAAAGGAGCATCCATAGAAATATGTTTGCCGCTGACCTTCATCGTGTCCCGGATTTTTTCTGACGGAAGTTCAAGCAGCTTTGAAAGTTCATCTGGCGATGGCTCGCGCTGGAATTCTTGTTCAAGCCGTGAATATGCTTTGGAAATTTTATTGAGCGAGCCAACCTGGTTCAATGGCAAGCGAACAATTCTTGATTGCTCTGCCAACGCCTGAAGAATGCTTTGGCGAATCCACCACACTGCATAAGAAATAAATTTGAAGCCGCGTGTTTCATCGAAACGTTTTGCTGCCTTTATCAAGCCAAGGTTTCCTTCGTTAATCAAGTCAGGCAAACTCAATCCCTGGTTCTGGTATTGCTTTGCAACAGACACTACGAAACGGAGATTTGCTTTAGTCAGTTTATCGAGCGCTGACTGGTCGCCTGCGCGTATTAATGCAGCCAGTTTCACTTCATCTTCTGCGGTAATAAGTTCCTCCCGTCCAATCTCCTGAAGATATTTTTCAAGCGACTGGCTTTCGCGGTTGGTAATGGATTTGGTAATTTTTAGCTGACGCATAAATCAGTGACTTTTAAACAGATAAATGAAAAAAGTAAAACAATCAGTTACTAAATTGATTGTGCAAACTTAGGGGTTGTCGTAATACGAAGCAAGTAAACACAGGATATTTTTTAACAGCTTGATTTTAGTAATTGGTTTAAAAGTAATCCGTTCGGAGTATTATGGTTAAACTCCGAACTGAACACTATTCGCTGAATTTATATTCTTACAGTCCGAAACCGTAGTATGCCTTCATGCCGTTGGTGTAAACGCCTTCTATAAGCACACCGCCTTTTTTGTCTTTCAATGCGTCAACAACATCATCGGTTGACTGCACTGGTTTCTTGTCAATCAAAGTTATAATAAATCCTTCCCTGATTCCTGCGTTGCGAAGTTTGCCGGGAGCGAGCTTGGTAATTTTTGCTCCGCCATCAATGTTCAGTTTATCTCTTTCATCATCATTGATGTTTGTAAATACTGCGCCCATCAGCGAAACAGTGGAAGCAGATGCTTTGACTACTCCGGTTGTTCCGTTTTTATTTTCAAGCACCGCGGCATAAATTTTTTCTTCCCCGTTGCGAACAACCGTCACATTAACTTTATCACCCGGGCGGTGCTTGGCAATTTGCTCCTGAAGTTCGGGAACGGACTTAACAGGAACAGCATCCACTTTTATCACCACATCGCCTCGTTTAATTCCTGCTTCTTCTGCCGCGCTGCCTGCATTGACAGTTTCAATGTAAACACCATAAGTATCTTTTAATTTCTTTTCCTCTGCTAGCTTCGAATCAATTGGTTGCAAACTGACACCAAGATATGCACGCTGCACTGTGCCAAACTCAATCATGTCTGCAATAACTTTCTTTACCAGGTTGACGGGAATTGCAAAAGAGTAGCCGCTGAATTCACCGGTGTTTGATGCTATCGCAGAATTAATTCCCACAAGTTCCCCTTGCGTGTTCACCAATGCACCACCGCTGTTGCCGCGATTGACGGCAGCATCTGTTTGAATG
>DATDOJ010000433.1:0-7513 GCA_035293345.1 Bacteroidia bacterium | reverse complement strand
ATGGGAAGTATCATCCAGTCGCTGCCGCTGCTGAGCACGCTCAGAAAAAATTTTCCTGAAGCAAGAATCATTTATGTCACAACGAAGACAAATCGAAAACTACTTGCGCTTCTTTCAGCTGCTGATGAAATACAAACGATTGAAGACTCCGGTATTACCCGTACCCTTTTTTCGTTAATACAGTTGCTTTTTCGGTTCTGGAAAAATCGTGCTGATTTGTACATAGACCTTGAAACGTATTCCTATTTCAGCACGGCAGTTGCAACGTTGAGTTGCGCGCGCGACAGATTTGGATTTTACAGGAGCGATGCAAACGTGCGGCTCGGTGTGTACACGCACATGATGTATTTCAACATCAAGTCACCGATTGTGGAAGCATATTTGCAAATGGCGCGGCTCGCAGGATGCGGAGAAATTATAAATAAATTTCCGAAGATTGGAATTTCCGAATCGGCAATAATATCTTTTCAGGATAAATTGAAAAGCATATCCGGAAATAATGAAATTCAAGATCTGGTTGTAGTTAATCCGAATGCATCAGACCTGCGAGTGGAAAGAAGATGGAATGCGGATTCGTATGCAGCGGTGATAAATTCTTTACTCGGTAAATATCCTGATTTAATTTTTGTTCTCACCGGTTCAGCTGGAGAAGACAGTTGGGTTAGCAGGGTTGAAAGTAAAATTGAAACGGATAAAAAAAATAAAGTGCTAAACACTGCCGGAAAATTTTCATTAAAGGAATTGTTTGCGCTCATCGGCCAGGCGAAACTTGTTATCTCAAATGATTCGGGACCAATGCACATTGCGTTTGCGTTGCAAAAACCGGTGGTCGCTCTTTTCGGTCCGTGCTCTCCGGAGCAGTACGGAACAAATGTAAACGGAATAACTATTTATAAAAATATTTACTGTAGCCCGTGCGTTCACGATTTTATTATTCCTCCATGCAAGGGCGACAACCAGTGCATGAAATTAATTCCTGTCAGCCAGGTGCTGCTTGCATGTGCACATCTTCTCGAGGGAAACGCTGCTTCTACTTTTTGCAATTCAGTTTCGTCAATTGAATATCAACCGGAAAAAAACCTTCCGCCACTTGGCATTGTAACCCGCAACCGATGAGCAGCACAACGTGTCACATCTGCTCGGGCAGCCGCGCAAAATTGTTTATGCAGAAGGACGGCAGCGACTATTATCGCTGCCCTGATTGCAAACTGGAATTCATCTTTCCCCAGCCGGATGATATAGCTCTTGAAAAAATTTATTCTGAAAACTATTACAACTCATGGGGATTGCATGTTGATTCTTCGAAAGGAGAAAAATCGAAACGCCTCACGTTTGAATACCGGGTAAAGTTAATCGAACATGAATTGAAGCAAGACGATTCAATTCTCGACTGTGGCTGCGCCACCGGTTTTTTTCTCGACCTGCTCAAAGAGAAAGGATTTGTTCCTTATGGGGTGGAAATATCCCTCTTCGCGGCTAATGTGTGCAGGAGGAAATTCGGAAAGCAAAATATTTTTCTTGGCAATTTTGAAAATGCAGAGTTTGGTTCAGTCAGAGAAAATATGTTCAGTGCAATTTTCATGACGGATTACCTGGAGCATGTGAGAAATCCGCGAGAGGTTTTGGTAACGGCATTCAGATTTCTTAGACCGGGAGGGTTGCTGGTGATAACAACACCGGACACTTCTTCTTTATCATACACAGCGATGGGAGGAAGCTGGATTCATTACAAATCAGAGCACTTATATTACTTTTCAAAAAGAAATATTGAATTGCTTCTGACACAGGCGGGATTTTTATACTCAAACCACAGCAAAGGGTGGAAATATTTTTCAATGGATTATGTGCATCGTCAGTTCAATGCATATCCTGTTCCGGTTCTTTCTCCTTTGGTTCGGGTACTGTTTGGAATTTTGCCTGCCGGATTAAGACAAAAAACATTTTCTGTGCATGCAGGAGAGATGATTGTGATTGCAAAGAAACCCACATCAGAAAAATGAAGAAAACAATTGCAGGATGTAAGGGGTGTAAGGCACAATCAGTTCCTGTCCAACATAACAAGACGGAATAAAAAGATTTATCAGAACAAGCAGCCACAACCGTGAAGAAAAATTTTCTCCCCATTTTTCTTTCATGCCGAATGCTCCCATTAGTATTACCGGAAACGCAAGCCCGATGAGGCGGGAAGTGTCACTGGCAATGAGGAGTTGAAGAAGTGTTCCTGTCATAATCAGGATGAAAGCGATGAGGAAAGAATTCTGTTTTTGTTTCTGTTTCTGGTAATATATTAGCGCAAGAACAGGAATCAGCCAGAATAATTTGAATGCTTCAAAGACACCAAGCGGAAATAATTTCCATATATGTTCCAGTGTCCACAAAATGTTATTTCGGCTGAAATAAAAATCAGCGTCATAATGAACATCTGCTCTTCCTGAAACATAAAGACGGAACAACCAATAGGGAAGAGATGCGATGAAAAGCGCGCCAAGAGTTAGAAAATATTTTTTCGTTTCAAATTTATTTTTATTCAGCAGGAAAGCAATCCACGGAACGAACAGCAAAATCATTTCGTGATTGAATAGCGATATGCCGAAAAGAAAAAAACACAGTAATTTTTTTTCGGAATACATCATCATCAGCACAATAAAAATATAGGTGGTGAGGTCTGTATAGCCCGGAAAGTACAGCAGAAATAAAACAGGAGTCGAGAATGCCATGAGGGCGGCAACCCCCAACGATTCAGAAGGACTCATTTGTTTATTCCGGCTCTGTACATAGACCAACCCTAAAAACAAAACTGTAATAAGCAGCATGAACCACACAAAATTATTTCCGCGCAGAAAAAGACAATACCCTAAAAGCGGGGAGAGGATTCTGTATTGAACCCAGTTTTCGGAGGAAATCATCCAAGGGGCTTCCGCCATTTTGCTGAATGTTGCTCCGTGAAAAGCGGGCTGCCATGCGGGAGAACCATAGAGAATGGCAAGCAAAAGCAACCCAATGCCGCAAAGGAATGCCACAGAAAATTTCCCTGTCGCTTTTTCCAGCCGCTCAAGGACAGAATCAATGTGTTTTTTCATGTATTGAGCCCACTTGTTTTCCGATATAATATTTTTTGCAAAGTAACGTTTTGACAGAGATTGATTGACCGGCTGAATTCCGGTGATGAATAAATTAATACTTTTGAACTCCACTATGAACACAGGTAAACGGTTTCATTCAACATTTCTGCAACGGGTATTACCTATTGCAGTGATTTTTTCCGCAGGAATTTTTTCATCTTCTGCCCAGGAAAATAATCTTGCTATTGGACAGTGGCGGATTCACCTGCCGTTCAACCGGCTTAATTCAACGGCTGAAGGCAACGGAAGAATTTATTGTGCAGCTACCGATGGTTTATTTATCTACTCTAAAGATGACGGCAGCATATCGCGACTCACCCGCCTTGAAGGGTTATCTGATTTCGATATCGTTCATATTCGTTACAATCAGGACTACCATGTTCTGATGGTTGTGTACAGGAATTCGAACATTGACTTGATTTATGACGATAACACAATTTACAATATTTCCGATATATATCATTCGAACATAATCGGCAATAAAAATGTCAATCACATTGACTACGACAACCGCTATGCGTATGTCTCCTGCGGATTTGGTATCGTTGTTGTAGATTTGGTGCGCAGAGAAGTGAAGGACACATACTATCTGGGGCAGAGTGGAAATACGCTCAAGATTTATGGAACTGTGATTTATGGAAGCAGAATTTTTGCGGCAAGTGAAAACGGAATATATTTTGCCGACATCAATAACCCGCAGCTTTCTTTTTATTCTTCGTGGACAAAAGATACAACGCTGCCGGATCCGAACAAGAGATATAATTTCCTCTCATTATTCGGGAATAAATTAATTGCTAATAACGACAGTTCAGCCAACGATAACAGTTTAATGGTTTATGATGGCAACGCATGGTCATACTTTAACGCTATTGACCACTATGTACCCGTCCGTGTGGAATACCATGGGAACCGTCTCATTATTGTAAACAGCTACAGCATTTCCGCCTACGATAACCAGGGACTGCGAACTCATTATGTTGACGCAGGTTGGTATGACAACCCAAATCAGCGGGATGGATTTGTTGATACTGACAACATCCTTTGGATTGCTGACAGGAATAACGGACTTGTAAGGACAACAACTTCAGGAGAGTATTCTACCATTTTTCCGAATGGCCCCGGCTCGACCAGTGTTTATAATATGGCAGCCAGGAATGGTCGTCTTTGGGTAGCAGGAGGTATGATAGAGGGTTCAGCATACTTTAACAATTATTCAAAAGAAGGAGCATATCTTTTTAAAAGTAATCAATGGAAAACATTTAATAAAACCACAGACGATAATCTTGACACGGTAGATTATTTTGACTTTGTTTCTGTCGCCATTGACCCGGCTGATGCCGACCACGCCTTTATCGCTTCCTGGGGAAGAGGGCTTTTTGAATTTACGGATGTTGGCATTCAGGCGATTTATGCCCCTTCCAACAGTCCAATCCAGGGATTACCGATACCAAATTACTATCAGGTGCAGGTAGGAGGTCTTTCATTCGACAGTCAAAATAATCTCTGGATAGTAAACGCAGCGGTGAATCCTCCGCTTCTTAAACGAAAACCGGACGGAACATGGCAAACATACTCACCTCCTTCTTTAATAAACACGATAGAACAAACCATCATGTGCGACTCGCGCGACCGGAAATGGATTCTTCTTCCCTGGGGCGGAGGGCTTGTCGTGTTCGATGAAGTGAATACATTCTCACACACGTCTGATGAAATCAACGACACGCATGCGCGCAAATTCACAGCCGCTGCCGGCAAAGGAAAACTGCCGAGTTTAAATGTGCAGTCCATTGCCGAAGACCATGACGGACAAATCTGGATTGGAACCGAAAAAGGAGTGGCAGTGCTTTATTCTCCAGACAACGTGTACTCAGGTAATTTCGACTTCACCCAGGTTCTCATTCAGCAGGAAGGAAATTATCAGTATCTGCTTGAAACAGAAATGGTCACAGCTATTGCCATTGACGGAGCAAACCGGAAATGGTTCGGCACTGAAAGCAGCGGAGTGTACCTGATGTCGGCTGACGGCACCACACAAGTTCAGCATTTCACAACAGAAAACAGTCCGATTATTTCCAACAAAATTCTGACTATTGCCATTGACAATAAAAGCGGTGAAGTATTTTTCGGAACAGACAGGGGAATCGTTTCATATAAAGGGGATGCTATTGAAGGCGGGGAAGATTTTGACAGCGTGTATGTGTATCCCAATCCTGTTCGTCCCGGCTATAGCGGTGCTATTGCAATCCGCGGACTCGTTGCCAATGCCAATGTGAAAATCACTGACGTGAGCGGAAACATCGTTTATGAAACTCAGGCAAATGGCGGGCAGGCAATATGGAACGGAAATAATTTCAAAGGCGAACGGGTACAGTCGGGTGTCTATCTTGTTTATTGCGCCAACGAAGACGGGACGAAGACGTTCGTTACCAAATTACTCTTCATGCACTGATGGAAAAAAGTTGGCAGTTTGCAGTAAGCAATTTGCAACGCGGCCTTTTTGCCAACTGCCAATTTGTATTGAGTTGACCTCATGTCTTCTTTACATAAAACCCGCGGCATTGCCCTTCGTGTTTCCGATTACAGCGAAACAAGTGTCATCGCCCGAATCTACACCGAGCAATTCGGCATGCAGGCATACATGCTCAAGGGGGTGAAGAGAAAAAAATCTTCTGTCAAGTCAACCATGCTGCAGCCCATGACGCTGCTGGCGCTAAATGTTTATCACAAACCGGGAAAATGGTTGCAGCATGTTTCAGAAATGCGAAGCGAGCCGAAGCTGAACACGATTGCATTCGATATGGGTAAAACATCAATCGTGTTCCTTATGAGCGAAGTCATCAGCAAAACAATTCAGGAAAGTGAGTCCAACAAAAAACTTTTCGGTTTTATTTTTGATTCTGTTCTCTTACTCGACAAACAGGATTCTGCCGGATGCTTTAACCTCAGTTTCCTTTTGCACCTTACATCGCATCTCGGTTTTTTTCCGCGGGAAAATTTTTCGGCTGAGAAAAAATATTTCAACCTGAAGGAGGGATTATTCGTTGCACAACCTCCTGCACATCCGCACTGGCTCAACGAATCTCTGAGCGAAGCGTTTTTCAAACTGCTCAGCACACCGTTGGAGAAAAACAGCGAACTGCAATTTTCATCCTCAGAGAAAAAAAATATCCAGGCGGCATTGCTCATGTATTACCGGCTGCATCTTGAGGGATTCAAAGGAGTCCACTCGCAGAAAATATTGGAAGAGGTTTGGAGTATTGAAGAACCCGAAAAGGTTTGAGTTCCCTGTTGCCAACTGCCTATTGCTAATTGCCAATTGATTTCAATACGCCCTTTCATTCACCCCGCGCATGAAATTCAAAAACGCGCGGCAAACAACTTTGTTGCCACCGGGAGTCGGGTAGTCGCCTGAGAAATACCAGTCACCTTTGTGGTTGGGACAGGCGGTGTGCAGGTCTTCAATCTTCTGATAAATGATTTTCAGTTCAGCATTCAAATCCTGCGGCTTGAGCAAGGAAGAAATTTTATCTGAAACCTGTTCGGCAGTGAAAGGTTTGTAAATGGCTTTCACGGGGTTGGTCGTGAGCGGCTCGGTGGATTGCAATGCTTCTTTGCATTTGTGTTCCACTTCGTCAATTACATGCTCCATGTTGTTTTCTTCGAGCAATGCAATGGCAGCGCGGAAGGCAATGAGGTCGCCAATCTTTGCCATGTCAATTCCATAGCAATCGGGATAGCGGATTTGCGGAGCGGAGGAAACGATGATAATTTTTTTCGGACCGAGGCGGTCGAGAATCCTGACGATGCTGTTGCGCAGCGTGGTGCCGCGAACGATGGAATCATCTATCACTACGAGATTGTCCTCGCCTCTGCGAAGTGTGCCGTAGGTGATGTCATACACGTGAGCCACCAATTCGTTGCGCTGCGAATCATCGGTGATAAATGTCCGGAGCTTCGCGTCTTTGATTGCAATCTTTTCCACGCGCGGGCGGATGGATAATATCTCGGATAATAGGGACACCAGGTCTGGTGTCCCTACAAGTTTCAATATTTTCTTCTTCTTCACTTCCTTCAGGTAATCCTCCATGCCTTTCACCATTCCGTAGAAGGCGACTTCGGCTGTGTTGGGGATGAAAGAAAAAACGGTGTGCTTTAGATCCTTGTCCACTGCCTGGAGAATGGTGGGACACAGCAGCCGTCCGAGTTCTTTTCTCTCCTTGTAAATATCGGCATCGCTGCCGCGCGAAAAATAAATCCGTTCAAACGAACACGACTTTTTTTCCTGCGGCTCTATAAATTGCTGCTCGCTTACCTGTCCGTCTTTTTTAATTACGAGAGCATGACCGGGTTTTATTTCATGAATGCTTTCCAGCGGAACATTGAAAGCTGTC
>DATDOJ010000432.1:0-4724 GCA_035293345.1 Bacteroidia bacterium | reverse complement strand
ATCTTGAATTTCCAAAAACAAGTGCCCAAGATTATTACAGACGAACGCATAATCCTCGCTTTCCTTCAAAGAATTATTTTCATAGATACTTTTTGCTTCCTGAAATAACGCTTCTGCCTTTTTATATTCACCCATTCGCTTGTAAACATTTCCAAGATTGTTAATGCACGAAGCATATTTAATATCCTCTCTACCGAAAATTATTTCAAGTATATTTTTTTCTTCCAAAAAATATGATTCAGCTTTTATAAATTGATTAGTTGCATCATATAAATCACCAAGGAAACTGCAGCTTACAGAATAGCTGTAATTTTCCTTGCCGTAAATCTTTTCATAAATATTTTTTCCTTCCAAATACAATTCTTCTGCCTTTGAGTATTGTTTCATCATATCATAAGTTTCTCCAAGTGTAAGGCAGCTAAATGCATAATGAGGATGTTCCTTTCCTAAAATAGAACCAAGCAATTCTCGTAATTCAATTTGTACCGGTTCATCTTTTTTATAATCAGAAATCTCAAAATAAAAATCAGCCAAAGTTCTTACATAAGTAATTAATAAAGTATCAGGCTTGGGATTCAGTTTCTTGTAAGTGGTTATTGTCAGTCTAAAATAATATTCAGCAGAATCTATTTCTTTCCTTTCACGAAAAACAGCACCCAATAGATTTGATGAAATTACAAACGCAAATTCATTTTCATCTACATTTTTTCCGGCTAGCTCTAATGACCTCCTGCCATAAAATAATGCGCCATCTAAATTTTTCTCCTGGTAAAATTTAAAAGCTAAATCACAATTCGTTTTCCATGTTTGCGAGTAACTTTTTTCACTCAGAAAAAATAACCAGAAAAATAATGCAAACAGAAAAAGTGTTTTCATTGAAGTAAAAATCTTACCAAAGCTAAAATATTGTTAGTGATAACAGTAGGATAAAATATCCTGCGGAACTAGTAAATACCTTAGAGTTCTTCTTTTCATAATTTTTGGGAACAGAAAATTTCCATATTAGAATTCATCTTCAATATGATTTAATACATAATTCTCGCCTCTCCCCCCCCCGCTCCGCAGGATATGTCATCAGTACTGTTCAAAACATGACAAACATGTCACCCCTACGGGGTTTCAGCGTGTTTGCATAATCATTTCTACCAACATGTCGCCCTTACAGGGCTAAGGTTTCAGAGTAGACATTACTCAGTAGGAGTAAAATATTGGTAGAAATAAATATCCTCGAATCTTTCTTAGCTCCGTAGGAGCGACATATTTTTAAAGATTTCAAAGATATATTCATGTTTTGAACAGTAGTGATATGTCATCCTGCGGTTTGCTTTTTCAATCATGCCTATCTATTATTTTTTATTCTTTTTCTGCCCAATCGCTTTTTGTTTTTGCGTTTCAATCTTTTTTATGCTTTTCTCTGAAGGCAAATCCTCCGGCATGGTTCCGCCAAGTTCTTTAATAGTTTGCCTTACTTTTTTTCCTACCTCATAATGCGCCTGGTTTGCTTTTTGTTTCCCTTTTATTTTTTCCCGTTTCAGTTTTTCTTCTGTTTGTGTAGCACGAAAAAGATTGGCTGCTAATTCTGTGGTACCCATGTGGTCGAGAATATTTTCGCTTTTCTTCAATCTCTTTTTAGAATGAATTTCTTTTGCTCCCATGCCATTGTACAAACCCATGTACCCGTGGTTCTGAAACACGGCATATTCCCATGGTTGTATGACACCCGCTGCCTTGGCGGCATCGGCTAATTGTTTATTGTGTTCAGCCATTTCTTTACGCAGGAAAAGACGCTTCTCTTCTTCAGTTTCTAATTGCTCAAACGCTTCTTCAATTAATTCTGCTTTCCGTGTTTGAAAAGCAAAATAGGTTTGCCCTAAAGCAATTATTTCTTTTCTTGGGTCAGCGTTCTGAATGATGAGATAACAGGCATACCTTGTAAGATGTAAATCGCCAACATCTTTCATTGCACCGGAACCGATTTCGACCATTTTCTCCACGCGGGGAAAATGGTCGTCAACGGTCTGCACGCTGTTCCTGCATGCTTCTTTTGCCTTTGCAATCACATTCAGAAATTTATCCCACTTAATATATTCGAGCACCTTGAATAATTCACGTGCGCTCCAATACTCCTGTCCTATGGTATTGAAATGTTTTATCTGCTCAAAAATGGCTTGACTGCTCATCGTTTATTTTAGCCGTGAGTTATTGTCTGAATAAATTAACTCATTCATGGTTCAAAGTTACAGTAAAAAAACAATTGATAATAATTTTCCCTTTTCTCCGTTATACACTCAAACTTAAAACCATGCGAGTGTAAATAAAGTATTGCTCTACGCATCGCTCACAGATGCCCAACTCATCACCGCTTTCCGCAACGGAGATAAAAAAGCATTTCCCATTCTAAGCAAGCGCTGGTCACAAAAACTTATTGACTTCATCAGCCACAAGCTGAACGACAGAAGCCATGCGGCAGATGTTTCGCAGGATACATGGCTCGAGGTGCTGCGCCTGTTTGCCGCAGGGCGCTATCACGAGGAAGGAAAGTTTTTTCAGTTTCTCTGCGGCATTGCAGGCAATAAAATAAAACATCGTTATCCTGTGGAGAAACGTTATGTTCATCCTTCACCGAGGCGTATGGAAGAAATAGGAGGCGTTGTTTTTCCAGCAGAGCCGGACGTGGATAAAGGAAGAAAATTTTCCGTGCTCAAGAATGCGCTGCGCAAATTAGGATGCAGGGAGCGGACAGTTATCGTGCTGCATTTTTTCCGCGGGCGCAGTTTTGATGAGATTGCAAAACGGCTCTGTACAAGTTATGATGCGGTGACGTCATTATGCAGCAAAGGACTGAAGCAGATGAGAAAATATGTGGTGCTGTGAAATTAAGTTCAAAGTGACGGGCAGAGAATATGAAGATAAGTTAAAGATTTCAGGTGGCAGGACGTTTTTTTGAATCTCACGGGATTATACGGTAGAAGGACAATTAAGAATTAAGAATGTAGAATTAAGAATTAAAAAAATAAGAATTAAAAAATAGTAAACCATTAAAAACTAAAAATCATGAATTCGCGTCAAACAAGAAAGTACAATGCAGCCGACACAGCCCTCAACAATAAGCAAACTCTGTTGCAGGGCAGCATTAACCGGATAGAAATTATCCAGCATAAACAGGAAGTGGACATCAGCGGCTTTGCTGCTGCAAAATTTGCAGCACGGCAAATCATGGCAGGCAAGGCATGGGTGATTGCCAAACTGCTCACGGTGTTTGCGCGCGAAATCAATGACAGCGTCCTGCTCGAAGAAATTGATTTTGAGAAAAGTGATTTCATAAACGGAAAAGAAACCGTTGCAAAGGACAGGGCTAAGCTGGTGCGCGACCGCTCCACCACCCACCTTGCCGCTATGATGGCGGCAGGATATCAAATAACATTAGTCATGATATCCGCCCTCAGCACAGCCATCACTGACTTTGAAAACGAAGAAGGCAAGCCAGGCGCAGCAGAGAGCGACACCGTTGCTGCCACAGGCGACCTGGTCACTGAATTTGAAAACCTCAATGCTATCGAGGAAAATATTTTCGATTTAGTGGTGGGCTATGCCGAATCCAATCCTTCGTTTTACAATGCCGTGAACGATGCATTTGAAATTGAAGACACCGGCAGCCGCATGATTGCCATGCGCGTGACTGCCGCGGATGATGTCACCGGTGTGCGTCTTGCAAAAGCGAAAGTGCGAATCGTTGAGCTTGATATTGAAAAAACAACCAGCAAAAGAGGTGTTACAGATTTTTCGCAGCTCGAAATGATTGAAGGAAATTACACAGTGGAGATAACCCTCCCCGGCTACCAACCCTTCCTGCTCTCAAACATAGCCGTGTTTTCAAATAAGCTCACACGCGTTGAAGCGCGCCTGGTAAAAGTGTAATTAATTTTTAGGCCACGTAAATGAAAAACGGCTGCCGGTGCCGGGCTCGGATTCAACGGTGATGTTCCCTCCCTGCTGCTCGATGAGTTTTTTCACAATCGTTAAACCGATTCCTGTACTGTCTGTTTTATCTTTTGATTCAAGGGTTTGGAACACTCCGAAAATCTTGTCGTGGTATTCTTTCTTGATTCCTTTTCCGTTGTCTTTCACGCTGAAATAATAAAAGCTTCCATTCTCCTGCGATGTGATTTGGATTACACCATCCGGCTTATCGTTGTATTTTATTCCGTTGCTGATGAGGTTTTGAAACACCTGCTGCAGTTTTATTTTCTCGGTGTGCAGGGTTGGAAAATTTCCGGTCTTCTCTATCCTGAAATTTTCGGGAGGAGAAATCATATCCACAACATTGTCGAGCAGTTCGCTGACATTTACATTTTCTTTCGGAGAGTTTGTCGTACTCAGTTTCGAGTAATCGAGAATGGCGGTAATCAAACTCTGCATTCTGGCTGTCCTTCCTTTAAGCAGGGTGAGAAACTCAACTATTTTTTCGTTGGGATGTGATGCAAGCTCTTCCTCGATGAAAGTAGTCAGGGTGGAAATTCCGCGCAGCGGTGCTTTCAGGTCATGCGAAACGATGTAAACAAATTCGTCAAGCTGTCTGTTTATTTTCTCCACATCGCTGATGTGTTTTTCTTTTTCGAGAGCTGCCTTGCGAAGATTTTCCCGCATCTGGATAAGCGCATTGCCAAACTCATCGTTCTCGCTCAGCGGCTCAAACTTCGTGTCGAAATTTTCCTTTCCGATTT
>DATDOJ010000431.1:0-13831 GCA_035293345.1 Bacteroidia bacterium | reverse complement strand
AGTTTTCAGTGTTCAGAGAAAAAATAATGGAGGTGTTAAGAAACATAGAGCAATACAGGCATGAACTCGAAAATCTCATGACAGAAAAGTTTCAACTCTTTCCAACATATTTTCCTTAAACCTGATTTCGTTAAGTATAATGAACTGATGCGTTAATGTTTTCTGGTTGGGTGTGCTTTGCAGCGGGTCGGTGTATTTGGGATAAAAGTCATTCACCCACTTGTCGCGCCAGTCGGTTTTGTAGGAACCTGACTGGGCAAGCGACCACCCGTAATCCGTCCAGAACGGATTTGTGGTAACGGGATTCACTGCAAGCTGCCGTGCATTGGTGTTAATAATATAGGTGTTGAACTTTGCGGGTTCCTTGGTGATGATTGCTCCTGATGTAGTTGACATTGCTTTTTGTTTTAAAGGTTTGACTTAATGTGAATCGTTTCTACCGTATAATCCCGCGGGAATGAAAAAAGCGTCATGGCATTGAAAAAGTTTAACCAATCTTCATAATGCCACATACATCCTCAGCTGCCTGAGGGCTTTGCTGCACAGAGACCTTGCACCGGCAATGCTTATGCCGAGCCGTGTTGCGATTTCCTCAAAACTGCGCCCGCGGAAATAATGCAATACGATAATCGTTCTTTCCCTGCATCCTAATTTGCGCAGCGCAACCTTCAGTACTTTGAAAAGCATTTTCCTGTCCATTCCTGTTTCTTCAACCAACACATTGCCTGCAATATCTTCGAGTGTTTCAGAGGGAGGATGCACGTAATGCCCTTCTTCAGTACGAAGATGTTTTATTTTATTGACGGCAATGCCGCAGAGAAACTGAAAAAATTTTCCTTCCTCATGATAGTGCCCTGCTTTAAGCTTCAGCAGCGCTTCCATCCATGTTTCCTGCGAAACATCTGCCGCGCGGCTTCTGTCACCGAGCCGGTAGCTGATGAAATCAATAAGTTTTTGAGACCAGCGTTTGCTTAAAGCAGGAAACGCCTTTTTATCTCCGTTGCGGAAAGCGGCAATCAGCTCAGCATCGCTGGGGATGTCTGCTTTTTTCTTTAATAAAGCAGATAATTTTTTTATGTGCTTTTTCATTGGCGCCTCCGTTTCTCAGGGAGTTTGTATCCTGCGACTAACGAAGCACCGTGCTGTGAATGAAGTCGGGTTTAAAAGGTGAACTTAATTTTTGTTGACCATGTGGAGAAATTTGTTTCTTTATAACGGAGAAAAGATATTATTATTATCAGAAATTTGATGTTAAAAATTGCTTTACTTTTACTTCATCAATTTAACCTGACTAAAAAACAAAATCATGCTGACCACAATTAAAAAAATAAAACAGATTTGGGAAGTCCCGATGCAATCGGGGAAAAGAAAATTCACTCTCCTCATTGCAACTTTATTTTTTTCTTTCCAAACATTTTCTCAAGCACCCAACTGGTTATGGGCAAAAGGAATGGGTGGTACAGGGGATGATACTGGGTGGTCCATAGCTGTTGACGCTTCTTGCAATGTTTATACCACAGGTTATTTTGTGGGAACAGTCGACTTTGACCCGGGCGCGGGAGTATTCAATTTAACTTCAGCAAATAATGTTTGGGACATTTTCATTTGTAAATTAGATGCTTCCGGAAATTTTATATGGGCAAAAGCAATAGGTGCAAATGGTACAGATGTTGGCCGGTCCATAGCTATTGATGCTTCAGGCAATGTTTATACCACAGGTTATTTCCAGTTAACAGTTGACTTTGACCCGGGAGCAGGAGTATTCAATTTAACTTCGGCTGCAGGCCATGACATTTTCATTTTGAAATTAGACAGTTCAGGCAA
Source organism: Bacteroidia bacterium (assembly GCA_035293345.1). Lineage (GTDB taxonomy): Bacteria > Bacteroidota > Bacteroidia > AKYH767-A > 2013-40CM-41-45 > 2013-40CM-41-45. The sequence goes on along the minus strand of DATDOJ010000431.1, from coordinate 12,007 downwards.
TTTTGTTTGGGCAAAACGAATGGGCGGAACAGGTAACGATTGGGGTTACTCCGCAGCCATTGACGCTTCTGGAAATGTTTACACCGCAGGTTCATATAGTGGAACAGCCGACTTTGACCCGGGCATAGGAATCTTCAATTTAACTTCAGTAGGAGGTGGAGATCTTTTCATTTCTAAGTTAGATAACTCCGGCAATTTTTTATGGGCAAAAGCAATGGGCGGATTAAATTACGACTATTGTTACTCCATAGCACTTGGCTCCGCAGGAAACAGGGATGTTTATACCACAGGTTCTTTTCAGGGAACAGTTGACTTTGACCCGGGCGCGGGAGTATTTAATTTAACTTCGGCTGGAAGTGGTGACATTTTCATTTCCAAATTAGACAGCTCGGGCAATTTTATATGGGCAAAAGCGATGGGCGGAACAAGTGGACCAAACAATATTGGCCAATCCATAGCTATTGATCCTGCAGGAAACGGGGATGTTTATACCACAGGTAATTTCGGAGGAACAGTTGATTTTGATCCGGGCACAGGAGTTTTCAATTTAACTTCTACTGGATTAAATGACATTTTCATTTCTAAATTGGACAGCTCGGGCAATTTTATATGGGCAAAGGCAATGGGGGGAACAAGTCAAGATTTTGGAGAGTCCATAGTTCTTGACTCCGAAGGAAGCGGGCACATATACACAACAGGTTATTTCAATGGAACAGTTGATTTTGACCCGGGCACAGGAGTTTTCAATTTAACTTCGGCTGGACTCTATGACGTTTTCATTTCCCAATTAGACAGTTCGGGCAATTTTGTTTGGGCAAAGTCAATAGGGGGAACAAATTATGAAATTGGTCACGCCTTAGCTCTTGATACCTCCGGTCATCTACATGTGGCAGGAGGGTTTATGAGTACCTCTATTATTTTTAGCACGACCACCTTAATTAATGCAGGTGCCAGTACTTCTGATATATTTAATGCGAAATTAGATACCACAAGCAGCGGATGCACAGGAGTTTCAATTACGAATACGCTTTCTAACCAGAATGCATCAGTTGGGGGAACTGCAACATGGAGCGTGAATGTAAGCGGAACCGCTCCTTTCACTTATCAATGGTATTTGAACAGTACATTAATTCCAACTGCAACAAATGATTCTTTTACTACACCGCTACTTGCGCTTGGCGACAGTGGAAATACTTATTACTGTATAGTTACAAATTGTTCCGGAAGTAATTCAGATACAAGCAACACCGCTACATTAGCGGTAACAACCGGATGCGCGGGTGTTTCAATTACGAACACACTTTCTAATCAGAATGCAACAGTTGGTGGAACTGCAACATGGAGCGTGAATGTGAGCGGCACTCCTCCTTTCACTTATCAATGGTATTTGAACAGTGCATTAATTCCAAGTGCGACAAATGATTCTTTTACTACACCAACACTTGCTCTTCCTGATAATGGAAATACATATTACTGTGTGGTTACAAATTGTTCGGGAAGTAATTCGGATACAAGCAACACAGCGACATTGACTGTTACCGCAGCATCAGTGCCCAGTTGGATTGGAATTTATGCAAATGATTTAAATCATTTTATTAATCCTGCGTGGCAACTTTTAGATTCTACAAGTATCACACAGGCATTTCCAAACGCTGTAAAAATTTGCGCTGATGGTTCAAATGTTACGGTTATAAAATATTTAAATAATAATTCTTCCATTCCTACTACTTCAATTACATTCAACATGCAGAGCGACCCGAATGAATTGGATACGAATCAATATGGAAGATTTTTCCCAACTTATACGTATAGCGGAGATACTGTAATAGCAAGATTCAGACATCCGAAATATGTAATCCCGAACTGGTTTAATTTATTCAGGACTGACAATATTGAAGTTTACCATGGCACGAACTTATTATACAGTTACCCGATAAAAATTTATCGCGCTCCCGTTGTGTTTGTGCATGGGCTGTGGGGTACTGCAAGTACGTTTGAGCAGATGCAAAATGAATTCATGAACAACGGGCTTTACCCGGTTTACTCTGTCAATCCAAATATCTATGAGTCGCCTTTGTTATACAGGGTAGATTATGCTTATTACAATGGTGCAAGTTATTTTACAAACAGGGGACAAGTAAAGTTTGGAATCCTCCAGGTAATTCGTCAAGCAAGAACTGAAAAATATTCTGCGGGCAAAGCGATAGTTATTGGTCACAGTATGGGCGGGGTTCTTTCACGCTTATATCTTCAAGGTACGGATTCATGGCCCGATATTGCATATAGAAACGATATGATAAAACTTATTACTCTAAATACTCCGCATTACGGTGCTCAAACTGCTAACTGGCTTTGGAATCCTTTTAATCCAATTATTGATGCAATCTCGACCTTGCAATCCTTTATGAGTCCGTACGTTTTTTTCAATAATGGTGATACCACAGCAATACGTGATTTACAAGTAAATTCACCTGAAACATTAAACAGGTTAAACATTGCGCAATCGTTACAAAATAAAGTTGCATCAACTACAATTCATACGGATGCAAATCCACTTATTCCGATTTACAGCGCTTGGGCAATAGCAGCGTATTTATTCATTCCGCCAAGTATTTTTAATGGTGATACCAATGATTTAATTGTGCCATTGACCTCACAGAAATGTCATATAAATATTTTTAATACACTGCAAGCTCAGTGGCACGTTGGTTCTTCAGAAAACACAGCGATTATAAATGGATGCATGCCGCTGCTTGATGAAAATCCGACTTCAAGTTTGCTTTTTACGAACAGTGGATTTCCAACAGACATTATACCTCCGCCAATTGCACTGCCTCCATCAGAAGAAAATAACTATTCAAGGTCCACGGATTCCATCGGAATCATAAGTCCGGCATCAGCACAACAGTTTAACCCAGGGAATAATGTCATAGTAAATTTATTTACATCGGGCAGCAACATTTCAAGAATTGGATTGATTGTTTACGGCAATTCCATTAACCCGATTTCCATTGACACGCCACAAGTAGTTTCATCACTTCAATTTCAAATTCCGACCACGGCAGTAGGTGTGCTTCATATTCTTGCGTTAGGAGGAGATTCATCAAACTGGCTTGCAAGTGATACAGTTTCCATAATTGTTAATTCAGCAAACATACCTGATAGCATTGTTGCAAATCCGCAGACAATAAATTTACCTATTGGAATTACTCATTCTGTTTCTGTTGTTGGTTACTTTAGCGGAAGCCCCATAAATTTAATCGGAACATCCGGCTTGACGGTAACCTTTGATACAAATGTTGTACATTATATTGCCCCGGGAATTTTTCAAGGCATTATTGCAGGTGTAACAGATGCTGTATTTCATTATGGAGCATTAACCGATACAGTACACATTGATGTTTATGACGACCCCGATGCTTTGATTGCATCATTTAATTATTCGTCTGACCAAGTGTGTGTGAATTCACCTGTACAGTTTACAGATGCTTCGCTTGGAATTCCTGTCAGTTATGAATGGACATTTCAAGGCGGCACACCGTCTTTCTCAACTCAAACAAATCCAGTGGTTACATATTCTTCAGTTGGAATTTATTCAGTGAAACTGAAAACATATTTTACAAATGGCGTGGATTCAGTAACATTAGATAGTTTAATTCAGGTTAATCCGTTGCCAAATGCAGGCACAATTACTACGAGCGGAACGTGGCTTATTATTCAATCCGGTTTCAGTTATCAATGGTACTTCAGTTCGGATTCAGTAAATTACAATCCTGTTTCTTCATCTGATAATGATTCTCTTTCTGTGGGCGGAATAGGATGGTATTTTGTTTCGGTTACTGACGCAAATGGATGTAGTGCAAATTCTGATACTATCCATAATTTGATTATTGGAGAGCAAAATTTGTTTGATGCAAATGCCATAAACATTTATCCTAACCCCACAGATGGAATATTTACGGTGGAAATAAATTCAACAAAACACGATAACCTTTCACTGAAAGTTTTTGATGTAATGGGCAGGATTGTGTATGAACAGAAAGATATTAAGAATAAAACGAAACATGAAGTTGACTTGAGAGAAAATGCTCCCGGAATTTATTTTGTGAATGTTAAGACAGAAAAGCAATCATTGGTGCAGAAAATTATTTTGCATAAGCAATGAGAGCATATAAATAAAAATGATTCCCTGCAGAAGCAAAGCGCTCTACCCTACGTGCAACTGAGGTTTTTTCCATAGTACTCGTTTTTTTGAAAAATTAAGCACTTACCCCTTAAAACCAGCTTGGAAATACCACTAACCAAGTTGGAAATATTACTAACCAAGTTGGAAATACCTGTTTCCGGGTTGGAAATACTACTAACCAACTTGGAAATATCTATTTCCAGGTTAGAAATACTTATTCCCGAGTTGGAAATACCTATTTCCGGATTGGAAATACTACTAACCAGGTTGGAAATACGAATTCCCAACTTGAGAAGAGGGGTTTCCAACTTGAGAAGATGAATTTCCAACTTATGAGGAGGAGTTTCCGGATTGTAAATTCGACTGCCGGTTTTGAGAATTCCGGTTTCCGGTCCGGGCATGTTTCGGACCGAACCGGCAGGATTAGGTGCCGTTTCCGGCAATGGAAAATCAGTGAAGCAAAGCGCTCACTTCATTCCTGCCCTCTAAACCCTAAAGTACAGACCCTTTTAAAAGGTTTTCGCTTATTCCATCACCACATTCAACCTGAAATCAAAAACATCGCCATTGTTCAGGAGCATTTCAAAAAAATCTTTTTTTATTTCAGGCAGTAAGGAATAAAGTGCAAATGGATTAATCACCAATGCTCCTCATAAATTTTCTTCCTGTGAAGCAATCGTGTAACCCAAACGGTGTTGCCGTGAATGTAAAGTCCGATTCTGTAGTCCCTTTTCCTGTCAAGAAATAATTTTATTCTGTAACGAGCCGGAAATTTTTCAAGTTGTTTGATGTCGGGTATTTCGTCAATACGTTGCGCTTTTTCAACTTTCATAAAAACCCTGTCAAGCGCCATCATTGCTTCTTTGTCATTCTTTATTTTCTGAATGTCTCTCCAGAATTTCGGTTTAAACCTGCTGCGCATGCTTCTTTACAAATTTAAAAACCTTTTCTCTCTCCACTTCGCCATCTTCCGCCATGGCTTCATCAATAAGTTTTGCAAGCAGTAAATCTTCTTTGTTTTCTTTTGTAAGCACTTTATGCCTGACCTGTAACTGGCTGAACAACGTTTCAAACCATTTTTCTTTTTTTTCAGGAATATTCAGGATGATTGTTTTCATAATACAGCTTTTAAATATTTAAAAATATTCTCCCGCAAATATACAGTGTTAAGGCGAAACTATTATTACTGAGTTTTTTCTTCAGTCAAAACATTCAGCTTAAAATCAAAAACATCTCCGTGGTTCAGGAGCATTTCAAAAAAATCTTCTTTGTATTTCAGGTAGTAAGGAATAAAGTTTTCATAACGCTCCTGCAACATTCCTTCGGGGAATAATTTTTCTTTCAGATTTTTTATTTTCTGTATTGACACATCATGCCTGCTTTTCTCCGCCTTGCGCAATTTCGATTCTAACCTTTCTATCGCATCATGAGCTTTCTCTTTTTCCGCCATAGCTGACGATTGCAAGGTGGAATCTACAGAAGAAATCTTTTTGGCAAGAGCGTTAAATGTCCGCTCCGACTGTTGCTTTTCTTCATCCAGAGAAATCGCTTTCCAGGTTACATGAGCGATGTATTTATTTATTAATTCATCCGCAGGAAGAAAAATATTTTCAATATCAATTTTCAGTTGCTGCATTGTGTTTGCTGATTTATCATCCACAAACAGAAAAGATTTTCTCAACATCAGTACCGGGAAATTTACGTTGTAGTGCTCAAACATTTTTTTGTATTGCAGCCAGTAGGCAATCTCGGCAGGACCGCCAACCACGGCAACATTGGGCAAAAGCATTTCCTGGTACAACGGGCGGAGCACAACATTGGGGCTGAATTTTTCAGGAGATGATTCTAACTCTCTCAAATACTTTTCTCCGTCACCTGCAATTCTTTCCCTGCTGCCGTCCGTCATGTAAAACAAATTTATTTCGCGAGGATGAACCTGCACCTGATATTTTTCTGAAAGTTGTTTCGAGGTTTCATCTACGAGGTTGAAAGAAGAGTGATTTGTCAAATCATCTTTCATCACTTCCGTAAACTTTTTCTTCAGTTGCTTTTCGTTTGCGTCAATAACAACCAAACCATACTTCCCGAAAAGTTCGTTGACGAGAAAGCGTGTTGCATCAGCAAGATTGTCGTGTTTCAGATAAGCGTTACTCAATAACTCAATAACTCTTTCACTTCCCTCTTCCTTTTCAATTTTCTTCTTCACAATTTCTACAAGAGAAGAAACACCCTGCGTTCCGAGTTTCCCGCTGGGACCGCCAAAGTTTTTCGCCTCTGCCCCGCTCCACTCAATCTTTTCCCCGAACAAATGAATGTGATTTATTTCTTTAAAGTCATGGTCTTCGCTTGCCATCCAATAGACAGGAACGAAATTGTAATCAGGAAAACTCTTTGCCAACCTCTCCGCAAGCTGGACTGTTGTCAGAATTTTGTAAATGAAATAAAGCGGACCGGTGAAAAGATTAAGCTGATGCCCCGTGGTGACTGTGAAAGTTTTTTCTGAAGTGAGAAGGGAAATATTCTTCTCCACTTTATCCGACATTCTAATCTTCGAATACTGCTCTGCAATTACTTCCCTCAAACGTTTCCTGTCAATCTTCTCTTTGCTTTTATCATTGATGACAGAACGAACAGAATTTAATGACGGCTCATACTTGTAAAACGGTCGCAGGAAATCGCTTCCTGAAATATAATCCGAAACAATCAGTTGAATTATCTTATGCTTTGAAAAATCTACCCGGATATTTTTCACGGAGCGAAAATAAGAAATCGTTTAAGCAACAACTTTGCCGAACAAATCAAACTCCCCCGCATCGGTGATTTCAACTTCGGCAAAGTCCCCAAGCCGCACGTAATTATTTTTTGCATCTGCCATAACTTCGTTGTCCACTTCAGGAGAATCGTGTTCTGTTCTGCCCACAAAATATTCACCGTCCTTCCTGTCAAACAACACTTTCAAAGTTGTTCCGACTTTTCCCTGATTTAACCCTTCAGAAATCTTTTGCTGTATGCTCATGATTTCTTCCGCGCGCTCCTGCTTCACTTCTTTCGGAACATCATCCGTCAAATTAAAGGCGTGCGTGTTCTCTTCATGAGAGTATGTGAAAATGCCGAGCCGGTCAAACTTTGTTTCTTCAACCCACTCTTTCATTTCCCGGAAATCTTTTTCTGTCTCTCCGGGATAACCGGCAATGAGTGTTGTGCGAACCGCGATGCCGGGAACTTTTTCACGAATCGTTTTCACCAACTGAATTGTTTTTTCTTTAGTGATTCCCCTGCGCATGCTCTTTAACATACTGTCAGAAATATGCTGGAGCGGAATGTCGAGATAGTTGCAAATCTTTTTCTGCAAACGCATCACATCAAGAATCTCCATCGGAAAACCACTGGGATAAGCGTAGTGCAAACGAATCCATTCAATACCGTTAACATCACACAATTGATTCAACAACTCAGAAAGTTTTCTTGAGCCGTAAATATCAAGTCCGTAGAATGTTAAATCCTGGGCAATGAGAATTAATTCCTTAACACCTTTTGCCGCAAGCGATTTTGCCTGAACAATAAGTGATTCAAAAGGAATAGAAATATGTTTTCCGCGCATCAACGGAATAGCGCAGAAAGAACACGGTCGGTCGCAGCCCTCAGAGATTTTCAGGTAAGCGTAGTGCGAAGGCGTAGTTAGTAAGCGTTCCCCGATGAGTTCGTGTTTGTAATCTGCTCCGAGTGCCTTCAACAGTGGAATCAAATCTCTCGTCCCGAAATACTCATCCACTTCGGGAATGTCTTTTTTCAATTCGGGTTTGTAACGTTCGCTTAAACATCCGGTGACATAAAGCTGTTCAATCTTTCCCGTCTTTTTTTCACTGGCAAATTTCAGAATGGTGTCAATGCTCTCCTGCTTGGCGTTGTCAATGAATCCGCAGGTGTTGATGATGACAATTCCTCCGTCTTCTTTCTCCGCTTCATGAGTAACATCAAACTCATTCGCTTTCAACTGACCCATCAATATTTCACTGTCGTAAATATTTTTGGAGCAGCCCAGGGTGACCACATTTATTTTAGGTTTCGGCTTAGTACGCATCTTAAAAAAGTAAATCGGAACATCTGCCATAGGACAGATTCGTCCTTTTGGCGAACGGATGACGCGGAAAGGACGGATTTAAACAGATAAAAAAATCCGCCCTTATCCATTTTTTCAGTGTCATCCGCGTTCTATTTGTTTTCATTAAAAAGTGAATCCACAAAATCACTTTTACTGAACACCTGAAGGTCGTCAATCTTCTCTCCCACTCCGATATACTTTACCGGAATTTTAAACTCATCGGCAATGGCGAGAACTACTCCGCCTTTCGCAGTGCCGTCAAGTTTAGTGAGAACAATTCCGGTAACGTGAGTCGCTTTCATAAACTGCCGCGCCTGCTCAATCGCATTTTGTCCTGTTGATGCGTCAAGAACAAGCAACACTTCATGCGGGGCACCGGCAACAACTTTTTCCATTACGCGTCTGACTTTTGAAAGTTCGTTCATCAGGTTGACTTTGTTGTGAAGGCGTCCTGCAGTATCAATCATAACTATGTCTGCCTTTTGTGCAACAGCCGATTTCACTGTGTCGAACGCAACCGAAGCCGGGTCTGCTCCCATTTGCTGGCTGATGATTTCTGCACCCGAACGTTCAGCCCAGATTTTCAACTGCTCTATTGCCGCTGCGCGAAATGTATCAGCCGCGCCAAGAATTATTTTCTTTCCGTCTTCCCTGAAATTATATGCAAGTTTTCCGATAGTAGTCGTCTTCCCCACTCCGTTCACACCAACAATCATGATTACGTACGGATGCGATGAAATATTTTTTTCTGATTCAAGCTGGTTATCGGAACCAAGCAATGCAACAATTTCTTCTTTCAGAATTTCAATGAGCCGCGATGTCTCGGCATTCTTTTCTTCGGCAACTCTTTTTTTAAGCCGCTCGATAATTTTCAGCGTGGTGGTTACTCCGACATCGGATGAGATTAAAGTTTCTTCCAGGTCGGCAAGAACTTCGTCATCAATTTTCGGCTTACCTGAAATTATTCTTGTGAGCTTCAAAAAAAAACTCTCGCGTGTTTTGGAAAGCCCCTGGTCAAGGCGTTCTTTTTTTTCTCCCGTTAAAAAACTCAGCAGTCCCATTGAAAAAAGTTATCTGTTATTAGCTATCTGTTATCCGTAAATAAAAAAAGCTTCCTCAGGAAAAGAAGAAGCTTTTACAGAGATATTTTTTTATTAATCTTTTTGTTTCAAAAAATCCTTGATGTGGTCGTTATGCACGACTGCCTCGCGGAATGAATATGAGCCCGTTTCCGGTGACTTCACCATTTTGATTACGCGGGAAAATTCTTTTCCTTTTCCACTCTTCAGTGTTGCAACAACTTTCTTTGCCATGTTATTTTAATTTGAGAATTTGAAAATTAAGACAAACCAATTTTCAAATTGACTTATCTTCAAATTTTTAAATTTATTTTATTTCCTTATGCAGTGTCATTCTTTTGAGAATCGAATTGTATTTCTTCAATTCAAGACGCTCGGTGGTGTTCTTTTTATTCTTGGTGGTTATGTACCTTGATGTGCCGGGCATGCCGCTGGTTTTATGCTCGGTACATTCCATTATTACCTGAATTCTGTTACCTTTCTTTGCCATTGTATTTAATCTTCAAATTGTTTTTCGGGAGCGCAAATATAAATCAAATTACCAAACAAGCAATAACGCTATTTATTGATAAAAAAAATGCTTTTCTGTAACATTGTTTTCTCAATATCGGCAACGGTGCGCGGAGCGCGGGCTGAAAGATTCACATATCCTGTTTCGGTAATCAGAACATCGTCTTCAATCCTCACCCCGATGTTCCACCACTTTTTATCGCAGTCGCTGCCTTCGGCAATATAAATTCCCGGCTCTACCGTGATTACATTCCCTGGCTTCAGCGTAGTGTATGTTCCCGGGTCATGAACATCCAAACCAAGATAGTGCGAGGTTTTGTGCATGAAATATTTTGTCACTTCCTTTTTGTCTTTAATTATACCCAAACGAAGCAATCCATCGGCAATGACATCGGTGGCGGCAAGGTGAGGAGAGTTAAACGAAATTCCTGCTTTGCATTTGCCAAATCCCGAATCCTGTGACTGAAGAACGAGTTCATAAATTGCTTTCTGCTCGGGAGAAAATTTTCCGTTCATGGGAAATGTGCGTGTGACATCTGCCGTGTAACCGTGATACTCCGCGCCCATGTCGAGAAGGATGAGGTCATTACCGGAAAGCTGCTTGCGGTTGGTGGTGTAATGAAGCACACATCCGTTTTCTCTGCCGCCACAGATGGAAGGATAGCCGACATACTCAGAGCCATTCTTCTTGAAAACATATTCGCCTGCCGACTGTACTTCGTATTCATGCATGCCCGGTTCCGATGATTTCATCATCTCGATGTGCGCCTCTACGGAAATATCAATCGCCTTGCGCATCAGTTTCATTTCCTCATCCTGTTTAACAGAACGCAGCGATGCAAGTATTTTTCTGAGCGAATAATCGTCAAGCGGGTTATCCAGCGTGTCGGTCTTTGATTTGACTGCTTCAATTAAACCTGCCAAATCATCCGCATCATATTTATCAGCGACAACACCTTCGGGATAGGGAAGCATCAGAACAAATTCAAATTTTTTAAAATTAATTTTTGATTTCTTAAAATCCACGGAAGTGAAAACGGCAGAGAAGCCGAGCAGCTTTTCTGCTCCGTCTTTTCCAAGACGCCTGCCGGTCCAAACTTCAGCAAATGGATTACGGTTTTGAACGAAAAGAAATTCGTTGGATTTTTTGCCGTCAATGTCAATATTATTTTTCGTGATGATGAGCATTGAATTGGGTTCGAGGTTGCCGGTGAGATAATAGAAGTTCGGGTTCTGGTGATACTGGTAGTCAACATCGTTTGCAAAGTTGCGCACGGGCGCTGAAAAAATCACCGCCACGGAATTATCGGGCATTTGTTTTCTGACTGCCTCCCGTCTGTCGCGGTGAAATTCTGCCGTCAGTAAATCGGTATCGTAACGGATTTGCGACAGCCGTGCTGTATCAACGCTTGCTGTGTCCTGTGCGAAACCAACCAGCGCAATGCAGAAGAAAAAGTAAAAAGAGATTTGTTTTTTCATAATCGAAGTTTATTCAATAGCTAAAAGTTTACTTACCGAAATCTTACCATTGCTGAGCCGCAACACATAAATTCCTCTGCAAAGAAAAGAAAGATTGAGCACTTCCTCCTGTGCGGATGATGAAATTGATTTTAGAAAGACCTTCTCTCCGAGCAGATTCAGCACTTCGCATTTCCATTTGCTCCCCGGAGAAACAGGAAAGCCAATTTGAACTATCCCACCGGAAGGATTCGGAAAAATATTTACTGATACGGGAACAGAATTGTTTTCCTCAATACCGGTCACAGCAGAAAGCTTCACCAATCTTAAATCATAGCTGCCGTGATTGCCTGTGACATCGCCATCGGTTGAATTGGCTGAACCGGCAACGAGCCATCCCCCATCGGGTGTTTGAAGCACCGAACGCGAATCGTCAGTCATGCTGCCGCCTGACGCAAACTGCCATTGAAGCAAACCGGAGCTGTCCGTTTTAACAATCCATGCATCAGTAAATAATCCTGTGGTGTCGTGATTGCCTGTGACATCACCGTCATTCGATTTTGTGATGCCGCAGGAAATGAATCCGCCATCGGAAGCAATCTGCATGTCGTAGGCAAAGTCGGGTTTAGTGCCTCCGAAACATTTTTTCCGGATAACATTGAATGCGCTGTC
>DATDOJ010000430.1:0-4907 GCA_035293345.1 Bacteroidia bacterium | reverse complement strand
AGTTTTCAGTGTTCAGAGAAAAAATAATGGAGGTGTTAAGAAACATAGAGCAATACAGGCATGAACTCGAAAATCTCATGACAGAAAAGTTTCAACTCTTTCCAACATATTTTCCTTAAACCTGATTTCGTTAAGTATAGTAACCAAATGTGTTACTCATTTTTGCCCAAGGAATTTTCTAAAGAAATATTTTCATCCCCCGTTTTGTAAGGCATATAGCTGATGATAAGCTGAAACATTTCACTCGTTGTACTCATACCCTCAAACTCATCACCCTCTTTAATCACCTGCGGAGGATTGTATGGGTTGTTGGGATTTGCAGTCGTGTTGTCAAACGTTCCGTAAGCATGAATCACCGACCCCGCAGGAATGCGCAGAATCTTTTTGAACGTATAAAAAAACTGCCATCGGAAATCCCACTTGTCTATTTTCACCAGTCGAATCGTATCGCCTGAAGGCGTGACCGCATACGCAAGAAAAGTTTTTCCAAGCAAATGCATGTGCGGATTAACATAGAGAATTGAAATGTCTGATTTCAAAGTAACCTGTGAGTGAAAAGTTTTGACTTCGTTGGGAGGAACAACCAAAGGAGGTTCAATCTTAGAAACCCCATACGTCCCGAGAATCATATCGCGCACGGGCCTTTCAGGCGGTTTCGCACTGAAAAAAATATTGAACGTGGATTGGTCACTTGTATCAACAGGTGTTGGTCCGTAGTGAATGCTTTTGAGAAGCAATGCTCCTTTTCGTTTCACGTTATACACTCCGATACCTTCGGGATAAATTGGAGGCAAAACGCCCGGCAGATAATTGAAGACAGAACCTGTGAGCAAGGGATAACTTCCGTCATCATTCAGCAGGTTTATTTTCTTGTACATCTCAGCCTGCGGAAGTTCTGTGTATTCCTCTACAAAAGTTTCTCCCTCAAAAACATTTTTCTTTTTATCGTAATCATACTGAATCAAATGCCCGTTCACATGATGCACCAACTTTCTGTTTCCCGGAACATATTCTATCGCACGGATGAAAGTATCTTTCTCAAGTTCGTATGGAACTTTCACGAGGAGGAACTTGTCTTTATTATCTCCCGGCAACGGAATAACATCTTTCATCTTCAAAACCAAATCCGGCTTACCAAGCTGCGAGCCGCTGGGTAATTCAGGAAGCGGAGGAATTTTTTTGCTGTCACCAAGTGGCGCACCGTCTTCCGCCCAATCGGAAATCATTTTTATTTCTTCCTCGGTCAGGTATCGTTCTCCCGCATAATGCTGATAGTTGTAATCAGCGGGCCAGGGCGGCATGGTTTTCTCACGCGTAACTTTTGCAAGCATCTTTGCTCTCCGCTCCGCATCATGGTATGTGACTAATGGAAAAATTCCCGCCTCGCCCTGCCTGTGACAGGGAGTACATTTTTCATAAATGATTTTTGCAATGTTATTGCTGTATGTAATCTTCTCGCGATGCAGAATAAAATAATCTGTTACTACACCGATGATGAAAATGCCGATGATGAGTGTGATGAATAAATTTTTTCTGGACATCGGACGAAAATAGTTATATGTTATACATTACATGACAGGGGGAATCGTCAAAAGTCGTATAACATATAACTTTTCGAAGCTATTCAATCAAGCATCCGTAAGCCGTTGTTGACTTAATGGCAATTGGTTTGCTGTTCACAATATTTTCCAGCGCATCTTTCAGAAAATGTTCTGTGGCTTCCATCCGTTTTTTGCCGGTGGCGTACGCCCAGTTGTCAATGCTGCCGCTGTATAAAACTGCTCCTGCAGAATCGAGAACAAAAACTTCCGGAGCAACTGTTACACCGAGAACATTGGAGAAAGAGTAATTCACATCCCGGTAAAAAGGAATCGTAACATGATAGCTGTCGCGGTAAGAAATAATTTCCTCATCGGAATAATCTGGAATCGGAAATACTGCGAACGCTGAAATTCCACGGGCAGAAAATTTTTGTGCAAGTTTATTGATGGTCAGCGTATAGGATTCGCACATAGGACAGCCAGGCATCAGAAAATAAAAAACATTGGCACGATGATGCTTCAGCAAATCGCTGACAGGAAAATCTTTTCCATCCAGCGACTTAAGCGAGAGTGAATTTATCTGTGAGCTGTCAGGAGGAGCAACTTTTTTTTCTTCTGACGAACAGGAAAAGAAAAAGGATAAAATAACTGGGGCTATGAAAAGCCGACAAAGGATTTCTTTTTTCATCATGAGGCAAAGCTCACTCCTTTGGAGAGGGTTTAGGGGAGGTCTTTACCGTATTACCAGCTTACTCGTTTTCTGCTGACCCCATGAAGTTAGTGTAACCAGATAAACTCCCGGAGCAATTCCAACAGAGTTCAGGAAAAATTTGTTGTCACCTTTCTTCAGTGTTCCGCTGAAAATATTCTGAACGTTTCTGCCGTAAATATCATAGAGCGAAACATCTGCTTTCATCGCTGAGGCAGACACAACCGGAATACAAGTGATTCCATGTGACGGGTTCGGGAAAATTTCCTGTATCGTAATTTGCTCTTCAATATTTTCACTGATAGAAGTTGGGTTCAGAACATTAAACGCCCAGTATCCAGAGGGAGCAGGCATCGGGCGAACCTGCTGCTTGCCGGAAACCGCAGTGGCATGTATGTAATAATATATACGTGTTCCTGCAGGTTGTGCGGGAATGGTCCAGAACCAATACAAGGGATTGAATCCTTGTGTCATCGGCACAGAAACATACGGTTGTGCAGTATCAGTTCGGTAATATATTTCTGCTGAAGCAATTCCTGAACGGTGCTGAATGCGCGCGTCAACTTGATAAGGATTCACAGTGTCGTACGTGTCATCCAGCGTCTGATGAGAAATCAGCAGCGGGTCTGCCGCAGAAATTTCTTTTGTAATGCAGTGAATGGCGCCTCCTAACGGAATGATGCTGTTGCAGTCAATACCGACAATGTTATAACCGGGTAATGCTTCCTGATAAATGCGGATGGCGGTGGTATCATACTGCAGAGCGTATGTGGGAAGTATTACGGTCTTATTTACAAAAACAGAATTCGTGTAAGTGCGGTAATCGCCACCGGCATTCGGGTAATCACCGCCACCATCGGGCGGCATCACAATGCGGATAATTTTGTAAGGCGTTCCGAACATAGAATTAAAATTGCTCAGAATGTATTGCAGGTTGGCTTCAATTTGCGGACCATCGGAAACACTTGCAGGATACAGACCTATAAGCAACGTTTCCTCGTCAAGAAGTTTCATGTGCATGTCAATGTGATGGATGCCGTCAAAGAGGAGTATGGTCATCTTTATGTAACGCGTCAGTCCCATGAAATCGTTCATCAGCGTATCAATCTCTGCGATGGTGTGGTTGGGATAGTTGATTGAATAGGGACCGTTGCCATCGTTTTCATTTACTACAAGGTTAGACGCAAAGCCGGTTCCGAAACCGTCAACCATAAAATTACCTCCTGTGTTGCACAAATCATTGGGCGGCTGATTCATGTTGAAGAGCGGAAGATTGAAAAGCGATGCTATGGTTTGCGGCACGGCATCATCCAGCGGACGGGGGCGGTTGTAAATCCAGTCAATGAGCAGCAGGGAATCAACATCGTTGGTATATACATTCCATTGTCCGTAGTCGCGCGACCATATACTGTTGCAGCCGGTGTAAACAAAATTAATGTTGCTCAGGGGAACTCCGCCACCGGTTAAATAATTTTTAATGGCAGTGGAATCAGTCGCATTACAGGAAGGTCCGCAAATAATATAGACCTGTGTTTCGAGGCGAGCCGCGCGGACAATTTCACGGAGGATGTCACTATATCCCGCCCATGCCACCATAAGCCCGTCAATTTCTTCCCACTCTGCCGAAGTACGGACTGGCGAAGCGGGAGGATTAGTCATCATGGCTTTTTTATTTAAGCCGCGCGCATTGATGAGGTAATCGTCCATCATCAGCTTCTCTTCCTCCGTCATGTAATTGGGAAGCTGTGCAAGCGTTGCGGTGGAAAGGAAAAGGAAAGCGAGTAAAAGTTTTTTCATCAGTAAAATTTTTGGACGAACAAAGCTACGGAATTTTTGGCGATGAAATATTGTGCAGGAGGTTCACAGATTGGAAGTGACAAAAGATTGTTGAAATAAAAACGGAGAGTTTTGGAATGAGATGCGGGAGGGTTGGGATGATGCAAAGGAGCGTTGAGATGACATGCGGGAGGGATGGAATGACGCAAGAGGGCAGATGGTCTATAGTTTGGTGAGATCCCGCAAAAGTGCGGGGCAGGTGGGCTATAGTAGAGCAAAGATTGGCTATAGTATGGTCAAGGACGGCAAAAGTAGAGTCAAGATGGGCTATAGTACGGTCAGACCCCGCAAAAGTACGGGGCAGGTGGGCTAAAGTACGAGCAAGATTGGCTATAGTAGAGCCGGGATGGGCTAAAGTAGAGTCAAGATGTTTAATTGTTTTGTCAAGGCATATAATAGCTTAGTCAAGACATTTAATAGTTTAGTCAAGACGTCTAATAGTTTATCGAAGGCATGTAAAAGTTTATCGAAGACATCTAATAGTTTGCTCAAGATTGGCTATAGTATGAGCAAGATTGGCAAAAGTACGGTCAAAATAGGGAAAAGTCGTGTTTTTAGCTTTAAAAGTGTCCTAAAGGTTGGCAAACTTACTGTGTCAGGGGTTTGATTTCAACAGGTCGAGCATATAATCGCTGAACGCATTTTTTTGGGCTTCGGTGAGTGCCATGGGATTTTTGTTTTTATACCCATTACAAATAGATTTCCGAAAAATTCGGTTTGATTATTTGGAAGTTTTCCGTCATCAGGTTTTTTAATTCATCTTTATGATGCTTTAGATTTCTAAAGAAAATATTCGTTGCATCACGCATTTGGTTTAGGTT
>DATDOJ010000429.1:0-4994 GCA_035293345.1 Bacteroidia bacterium | reverse complement strand
AGTTTTCAGTGTTCAGAGAAAAAATAATGGAGGTGTTAAGAAACATAGAGCAATACAGGCATGAACTCGAAAATCTCATGACAGAAAAGTTTCAACTCTTTCCAACATATTTTCCTTAAACCTGATTTCGTTAAGTATATCTAAGATAAAATTATCCGGCAATTCAATAACATCAATCCCCGCCTTCCTGAATCTTTCTTTTAAATAAGAAAATAACCTTCGGGAAAAGATTTCGTGGCTGCTAAAGTCATTAAAGACCTTGTAGCGTTTCATTCTGAAATTAAAATATTTTTCCTTTATTGATTTCATTGGAGCACCACTTTTCTTGTTGTTACACTTTGGTTTTGCTTGACAAAGATAAAATAAATTCCATTGGGCAGGGCAAGATTCAGGATTAAGGATTTGGGATTCAGGATTTGTTGTGCATACACTTTTTCACCGAGCACATTACAAATACTTATCTCCGCCAATCCTAAATCCTTAATCCCGAATCCTAAATTAATAATGCCGGAGGTGGGATTGGGATAAATACTTATGCCGGCATCCTCTGCCGCTGCATTATTTATGCCGACTGCGGTGTGGAAATAATAATGGGTGCTGTCGCCTGCAACTATTGAGGTAGCTGTCCAATCCCATTGCATAAATGCTTGACTTTTCATAAAATTATCTGTGTCATAAGTTCGTGAGTACTCAATGCTATTCACCCATGCAC
Organism: Bacteroidia bacterium; assembly: GCA_035293345.1. GTDB lineage: Bacteria > Bacteroidota > Bacteroidia > AKYH767-A > 2013-40CM-41-45 > 2013-40CM-41-45. The sequence continues at coordinate 4,282 of DATDOJ010000429.1, read as the reverse complement.
TGCCGTTCCAAGGTTGCTCTAAACGCCTTGTCCAGTTATTATTGGCATCGTAGATATATGTATAAAGCCAACTAATATACCACGAACTGCCGTTCCATCCTTGTGCTAATCCGCTTATATAGTTGTTATTGGCATCGTATGTATTGATAAGAAGCACGTTATTCACCCATGCGCTGCCGTTCCAGTCCTGTCTTAAATAAGTTATTTGGTTATTATTAACATCATAAGTGTATGTAAAAAGATAGGCATTATCCCACGCGCTGCCATTCCAGGGTTGTTGTAAAAAACTTGTCTGATTATTATTGGTATCGTAGGTATATACTAATTGATTAGAATTTTCCCATGCGCTGCCGTTCCAGTTTTGTTGCAATCGACTTGTCTGGTTATTGTTGGCATCATAGGTATATGTAAAAAGTGCGTTATTATCCCATGTGCTTCCGCTGCTATATTGTACTAACAAACTTGTCTGGTTATTATTGACATCATAAGTATATGTAAAAAGGGTGCCATTCACCCATGCGCTGCCGTTCCATCCTTGAGCTAAATAACTTGTCTGGTTATTATTGGCATCGTAAGAATATGTCATAAGCGAGTTATTCACCCATGTGTTGCCGTTCCAGGGTTGTCTCAATTCACTTGTCCGGTTATTATTGGCATCATAAGTATATGTAAAAATCGGGCCATTCACCCATGCACTGACATTCCAGTATTGTTCTAAATAACTTATCAGATTGTTATTGGCATCATAAACAAAATTTATTTCCTTCTGATATGCATTAATGTTCCATCCTGCAAAGGAATCCCTATCCCAGTGATAAACGCTGTCATAGAGTTGTATCAATGAGTTGAACTGCTTTGTAAGAATAGATTTGTTCTGCTGCGGTGAGGCAAAGAGCTCTTCAAACTGTTCTCTGAGCATGGGAGGGTTTTGCGCGCCCGCATAAAAACTGCCTGAGAAAAATAACACAAGAAATAATTTTCTCCTCATTGTGTTTTGGATTAGAGTGGGTAAAGATAGCAATAATGTAATTGCACAAGATTTTTTTCTTTCACGGGAAATGGTTTACTTTTGGTAAATAGAAAAAAATCCCGCCATGAAAAAAATTTATACGCTGCTCGTTTTTATTTTTATTTCTGTTTCCGCCTTGGCGCAAACCAATATTCCTTATACGGTTGATTTATTCGGTCAGCAGTATTCGGCAGATAAATTAAAAAAAGCGAATGAAGAATATCAGCAATACATGCTCAGGCGAAATCCGCAATGGGTTCAGCAAATGAATCAATTCGAACAAGCAACACAGCAGCACATCGCCAATCAGAAAATAAATCCTGACAACCGCGCTGTGATTACCATTCCCATTGTGTTTCACATGGTGTGGAACCTGCCTCAGCAGTTTGTCACCGATGCGCAGGTGTATTCGCAGCTCGAAGTGCTGAACGAAAATTTTATCCGCGCTGCCGCTGATACAGTGAACACCCCTCCGCCATTTGCCGCCATTGCTGCCAACCCCGACATACAATTTTGTCTTGCCCAGCGCGACCCCTGGGGAAATCCTGCAACAGGAATTGAACGCAGGCAAACCACTGTAACAAGTTTTGGTTTTGATGATGCGGTTAAATTTACAAGCACGGGCGGAATGGATAGTTGGGATCCTATGCGTTATTTTAATGTATGGGTGTGCAACACGGGAGGCGTTTGCTGGGGCGAATTTCCTACAGGCACTGTTTCTAATACTCACGGTGCGGTAATGCATTATGCATTTTTCGGAAGTCAGTTTACACAGTACGGAACTTTTCCTAACATCAGCGGCTATTTCGACCGTGGCGAAATCATGTGTCACGAAACAGGACATTGTTTTAATCTGCGCCACATCTGGGGCGATGACGGAACTTCATGCGCGGGAAGCGATACCTGTGCCGATACTCCCAACCAGCAGGGACCAACTTCTTTCTGCCCGACATTTCCGCTCTACGATTCGTGCACCACATCGGGCGCGGGAATCATGTTTCAGAATTTTATGGATTACTCCGATGATGATTGCTACAATCTTTTCACGCTCGGACAAAACGCGCGCATGCAGGCGGTGCTCAGCACATATCCATACAATGGGTTAACTGTTTCCAACGGATGTGTGCCGGTTCCACTCTTTGCTTACGATGCGGCAATCACGGATATTATTATTCCGGAAGGAATTGTTTGCACTGCCTCATTCAGTCCTTTAGTCACGCTGCGCAACTGGGGACAGAACGGACTTACTTCGTGCATCATCACTTACCAGGTTGATGTCAATCCTGCTCAAACTTTTTTCTGGACAGGAAATCTCGGTTCGCTTTCTTCAATCAGCGTTACGCTTAATCCGATAACCGTCAGCACAGGCATGCACACATTTACTGCAAGCACCAGTCAGCCGAATGGTTTCGCTGACGGACAAACAATGAACGACCAAACGAATTCTCTTTTTACTGCTTTCAACGGAGGCGCTCCCGTGCCGCTGAGCCAGGGTTTTGAAGCAACAACGTTTGTCCCTGCTAACTGGACATTGAGTAATCCCGACAATGGAATTACATGGGTTCGCACCACACAGGCGAGTAAAACGGGAGTGGCTTCCGCCAAAATCGGAAATATTTATTACAGTTCGATAGGGCAGAAAGATGAAATGCGTATTTTTCCTCTTGACTTAACTGCAATGACTAATCCTGTTCTCAGTTTTGAGATGGCGTACACGTATTATATTTTTAATAATCCGCCCAATCCTTCTTTGAATTTTACCGATACGCTTTCCGTTCTTATCTCAACCGATTGCGGACAAACATTTTCGGAGCTTTTCAAAAAAGGCGGCAACCAGTTATCAACTGTGGCGCCTGTGCCCAATACTTCCTCCGAATTTATTCCCACTGCCAACGACTGGCGGCTCGAAACAATTCCGTTATATGCATATCAAAGCGTTAGTGATGCAATAATTATTTTCCAAAACAAAACCGGCTGGGGAAATGCGCTGTATATTGATGACATAAATATTATGAGCACAATTGGAATAGATGAATTAGCTGCTGATTCGTTTGCAAGCGTTTATCCTAATCCTTCAAACGGAATTTTCACAATCACAAGCCGGGAGGAAATAACATCGGTAGAAATTTATAATGAGATTGGCGAGCAGGTCTGTAATTCAAAAGCCGGATGTCAAAAGCAGGAAATTGATTTAAGCACACAACCCAAAGGAATTTATTTTATTAAAGTGAAAAGCGAAGATAAAATAAGTACGCGGAAAATTGTGGTTGAGTAATACAGAATTTAAAAATTAAGAAAGCACCGTTGGTTCATCAAGGTTGTGTTTTGGTTTATGGGGTAGTAACGGAGAGGGGATGGAGTTTAGTATATGAGAACAAAAAAGTTATTTTTGTTCGGAAATAGCATTCCGCAGGAATTAGTAACCCTGTATTCATCGCCAGGGCGGCAACAATGCGTGAAGTGTGATTGAGGTGATTGATGGATTACCGTGATTAAGGAAGAGTACAAAAAGAAATGAAATTAGAACATCATAAACAGGAAATAGTACCATTACCGCGTTTCATTCTACGACTTGGGCGTTATGCATTATTTGCTTTGTTGCTAATTTTTATTTCTGTTATTATTGGTACTTTAGGTTATCATTATTACGGACAACTTAACTGGATTGACAGCTTTCACATGGCTTGCATGATATTAACCGGTATGGGACCTGTCGCAGAAATGACAACAGACAGAGCAAAACTATTTTCATCATTTTACGCACTTTATAGCGGAGTTGCATTTTTGAGTATAGTAGCCGTTTTCTTTGCTCCGATTATTCACCGGCTCCTGCACATTTTACATGTTGAAAGAGGCGAAGATGAAAAATGACGGAAAGAAAAAAATGTCTACTGCGGAGGATTCCTGCCTGCCATAATGCAAGCCACCGCAAAAGCAGGCAGATGTAATTTTCCATTCATCGTCAAGCCGGCAACAATGTGTGAAACGTGATTGCGTTCGGTTCGGTGAAGTTTTACGAGCCAGGGTGTGCTTCACCGCTAACAGAAAGCGACAGGGATACTACAAGAAAAAAAAACGTCCCGATGCATCGGGATTATCGGGAAGCGTTTTCTTAAAAGATATTAAGTCCGTTGAACGTTGACAGCGTTTTTTCCCTTGGGAGAATCTTCCACATCGAAAGATACATTATCCCCTTCCTGAAGCTCATCGAAAGTTATACCGACTAACGAATTGCTGTGAAAGAATAAATCTTTGTCCTGACCTTCAACTTTA
>DATDOJ010000428.1:0-2450 GCA_035293345.1 Bacteroidia bacterium | reverse complement strand
GAAGGGTTGCAGGAAATTAAAATAGATGAGAAGCGTTAAGAACACACCGGATAAAAACAAAACTAAATTTAATTTGTATTTCGGATGAAGCACTATCAGAAGTATAAATACAAAAACCAAAATAATTCCGGATGATACCCTGACAAAAATTTCCATGCCTGTTAATATTCCGGCAGCCAGCATTAGAATAGAAGCAAAATAAATGCGCTTGTTGTTTCCTTCGTTGTATGATATATTTAAAAACAAACATCCGGATGAAAATAATAATAATGTTACGGAAAGGTGATTGTATGATAATGACTGCGGACCAAACGAATATCCAATGAAAGTGCCCACTGCAATAAAGGAGAAAAATAAAATAGATGGCAGGCGGGTTTCTTTCGAATAAATTTTAATCCACTGCATCAAGCCCCATGAAAAAAAAACAGAGCCGGTTAAATAAAAAATAAAACGGATAGCTCTGAGGGTAATAATATCAAGCTCAATGAAAAAAAACAATTTTCTGAAAAGCAAATGAAAGTAGGTGGGCGAGAAAAATATTTCCTGGCTTTTTTGGAAACCCAATACATATAAACCCTCATCAGAAAAGTCAAAACCCTTATTCATGCCCCATACTATTACAGTGCAGAATAACAGGAAAACAAGAAAAGTAAAATAACTCAGTGCTTTCATTTTCCGAACATTTTATCAAACATTTTTAACAGAATTTTCTCTTCATTGTGCCAACCAAGATTTTGCCTTGCGTTAAAAATATTTTTTTTCATTGGTTCAAGATTCTCAATGGTCAGGTGTTGGATGAAGTTAATGAACTCATTATCGTCTTCTGAAGCAATCCATCCGCAGGAGTATTTTTCAATTATACTTTTCTGTTCAGGTAAATTATTAATGCAAACGGGCAATCCTGCCATGATGTATTCAAACAACTTATTCGGCAGGGAATAATAATATGACAGACATAAATTTTCAATAAGGCAAAAGCCAACATCTGCTCCGGCAACATATTCCTGAACAAGTTCAGGTTTAACAGCGGGGAGAAAATGAATGTTTTTTTTCTTTAAGGACATTTCTTTTATTCGCGATTCCAACGGACCATTTCCCATAAATACAATATGTTTTGTTGCATCGCATTTTGAAAAAACATTTAATAATCTTTCTACTCCCCTTCCCGTATCTAATATTCCACTTGTTAAAAAAATTAATTCACCGGATTTTATCTGAAACCGGTTTCTGAGAATTGTTGATTTTTCATCATTGAAATTTCTTTTATAAGGAATATTGCGAACTACAATCGGTTGAACAATTTTATAATTTTCAGCATACCAATTAGAAATTTGCCCACTCACCACAACAATTGAATCAACATATTTGATTAATACCCGTTCTAAATTTTTCATCAGCTTTTTTCTGATGCCGTGCATCGCAACCGTCTCGGTTTCCAATTCGTGTGTATCATAAATCAACTTTGCTTTTTTTATCCATTTCAAAAAAACACAAATAGGCAACACCGGCAGGGAATGACAATTAATGCAGGATATTTCTTTCCCCATTGCAAAATAAATTATTCTGGCAGACCATTCTAATGTCTTAAACACTTTTCCAAGAAAACCGAAATTATCACTTGCGAAAATTCTTTTTATACGGACTATTTTAATTTTGTCATCAATCCTTTCCATTTCCAGCAGTCCGCTTTCCACAATACCAACAAGATATATTTTGTCAAAATAATTTTCTTTTGCCAGCGAATGTGTAATCTTTAACATCCTGCTTTCATTGGTAATCGGTGACGGATAAAGATGTATATTGATTTTTTCCTTGCTCATTATTCTACTTGAGTAGCAATCTTTTTAAATTTATTCCTGTGGGTGACAAGCTTGTATAAAATAAAAGCATCATTCGGATAATCAGTATGCTCTTTAATTGAGGTGTTCATTATTTTTTGAAATTCTTCTTCCGAAAGTCCAAATTTCTTTAACACAAATTCTTTATCTTCCCTGAGATTATATTGAGCATAAGTATCATTTTTCATTTCTTCCAAAGCTTCCCCTCTTGTAATTTCTTTTGAGCAAACTAATGTTGCGAGATGTGCTCTTCTTTTATCAATTTTAAATTTTTCCCTTAGAATATATCCCTGGTAAAACCTTGTGTAAATTGATTCAAAATGTTTACTGCCGTACTCGCGCCATCCGAGTTCGTTCTTGATAATTTCAGTGGCTTCCCTTTTCTTGTAGGAAAGGTAATTCAGAATCGGAATGATTCTTATTTTTTTTACCATGACTAAATAAAAAAAACGGTATAAACTTACCTTAGGCATAGTATTAATTGGAATCTTCCCAAACCTCTTGTGAATTGCTTTAATGTTTTTAAGGTCTAAAGAATTGTAAGACCAGGAATCCGGAATGATAGCTTCTGTTGCAATATTTCCGCCACCTATTATATACCTGACCTTCATC
>DATDOJ010000427.1:0-2417 GCA_035293345.1 Bacteroidia bacterium | reverse complement strand
CTCTCATCCAGCTTCTTCAGTTCTTCTTCCAACTCTGCGAGATAATCAACAATTCTCTTTTTGAATTCGTCTGTTTTCGCGCGAAGCTCATCATGCGAGAGTTCCTGATACTGACTGTAAACAGAATTTATTTTCCCGACATAAGGAGAAAGTTCTTTTAAATCCTTATCGGTTTTGCTGCCGAAAATTCCGGAGAGTGCTTTGTTAATAATACTCATAGTTAACTGAAATTACGGGACAAAGTTAATGTAATAGTGTGAACGGAAATTTAACATTTCTCTTGCCAAGAAGTGTGGTGTTAGCAAAGAATTTGCCGTTGCTTAGTAATCGGACAAAGAGGCAGAATAATTCAGTAGATTAATCAGTATGCTTACAAAACTTGATGCTGCAGCCATACCATAAACTTAGGCGGAAGAAATTCCTGCAATATTTTTTTCCTCTTTCCGTTTATCCTGTTGTTTATCTTTGAACCGCATGAAAAAAGTTTTTCTGTATTTATTTTTTGTAACAGCAATTGTTTTTGCATCATGTCGCCATGAAGATTTTATCGAAAGCACTGATGTACAGCTCCGCTTTTCTGAAGACACTCTGATTTTCGATACCGTCTTCACCAGCGTGGGTTCAATCACGCTGGTCATGCAGGTGTATAATGATTACAGCAGCGCAGTGCGCATTTCATCGCTTCGCCTCGCCAAGGGAAATTCATCCTACTTCCGCCTTAATGTTGATGGTCTGCCGGGAAGAATATTTACGGATGTGGAAATTCCCGCCAACGACAGCATATTTATTTTCTGCGAAGTCACCATTGACCCGAACAACACAAGCACTCCGTTTGTTGTCACTGATTCCATCGTGTTCACCACCAACGGAAGCCAGCAGGATGTTGACCTTGTTGCGTGGGGACAGAATGCACACTTCCATCGTCCGTCTGCAGGAAACAATGCGTTTTACATTTGCAACGAAACATGGATTGATGACTTGCCACATGTAATTTATGGCTTTGCACTTGTTGATTCCGCTTGTTTACTGACTATAGAAAAAGGTACCAATATTTTTCTCCATCCCGGCTCGAGCTTAATTGTGATGACGGAAGCATCACTCATTATTAATGGAGTTTGGGATTCCATCGTTACATTTCAGGGCGACCGCCTTGATGCTGAGTACAGGGAAATTCCCGGGCAGTGGGGAGCTATTCAGCTTTCAAATCTTGCTCCGTCAAATCTTTCTGGTGGCAATGAAGCCAGAGTAGGTTCGAAAGACAATGTGATTAATTATGCAATCATTAAAAACGGAAACTTCGGATTGGTTGTGGACACTGTTTATGATAATGCTAACGTTACTTTGACTTTGACGAATACCATTATTGAAAACATGGTGGGAATATGCCTTTTTGCAAGAGGCACAAGAATTAAGAGCGGAAACTGTGTGTTTGCCAATGCCGGACAATTTTCTGCAGCACTTGTTTATAGCGGCTCTTACGATTTCCGCCACTGCACTTTCGCCAACTTTTGGAACTACAGCGACCGCAGTGACCCGGTGTTGCTTATTAATAATCATTACACAGATATCAACAATGTAGAACACGTACGCAGTATTGACTCTGCTTATTTCGGTAACTGCATTGTGTATGGAGATAAGACGGATGAAATCGGGCTGGACTCTTCTTCATCTACTCAGCCCGGACAATTTAATTTCTTTTTCGATAATTCTTTAATCCAGGTTGGCGGTGCCTTTTCCACCACGGGTCAGGCGCGGTTCGATTCATGCGTGGTAAACCAAAATCCGAAATTCAAAAATCCTGATTTCAATAATTATGAACTCGACACATTGTCGAATGCGAAAAACAAAGGGAGTACTTCTGTTCTGTCATTGCCATATTTGCTAAACGATATTAAAGGAACAGACAGGACGATTTATGGACTTCCCGATTGCGGTGCATACGAAAGACCGGACTGATAAAATTTATTCTTAGGAATTAATGGCAGCAAAAAAAATATTAATCGGCAATCGTTTTCTGTCTTATGATTTGATTGAACAAGTCATGCAGAAAGGTGTGAAGGTTGATTTACACACATCAGCAAAAAATAAAATCAACCGCTGCCGGAAATTTCTGGAAGAACGCTTGAAGAATGATTCTTCTCCCGTGTATGGAGTGAACACCGGATTTGGCGCGCTGCATCACATTAAAATTTCTCCTGCGGAAATCGGAACGCTTCAGAAAAATCTTGTCCGCTCCCATGCCTGCGGAACAGGTGATGAAGTGAGTGCTGAGATTGTTCGGCTGATGCTGCTCATTAAAATAAATTCTCTTGCTCTCGGTCATTCGGGAGTCCGGCTTCAGTTGGTTCAGCGGCTGGTTTATTTTTTTAATAATGATATTCTCCCTGTTGTTTATGAAACCGGCTCGCTTGGCGCTT
>DATDOJ010000426.1:0-10855 GCA_035293345.1 Bacteroidia bacterium | reverse complement strand
GATAATGGTAAAGGAAGAATAACCGATAACGATGAATGTAAAGCAGAGCAGAACGGTGTTCCACAGCGGCTTGTTTTTTTTCTTCGTGTACATAAGCCCCCAAACGACTAATGTGATAATCAGCAGCGAATAGAAAATCATTCCCGAGTTGAAAGGCATTCCCAAGGAGTTGACGAAAAGCAACTCGAACTTGGCGGCCATGGTGATTAAAGAAGTGATGATACCGAATTGAATGGCGCCTAAAATCACAAGAGAAATTATGGATGTGTAAATTATTCCGGCAGTGCTCACAGAATATTTCCTGAAATAATAAACAAACGCGATAGCAGGAATGGTGAGCAGGTTGAGCAAGTGAACCCCGATGGATAAACCCATCAGGTATGCAATTAAAATCAGCCACTTTGCAGAATGTTTTTCATAGGCAACATTTTCCCATTTCAGAATTGCCCAGAAAACTATGGCGGTGAAAAACGAAGAGCTTGCATACACTTCGCCTTCAACGGCTGAGAACCAGAAGGAGTCGGAAAAAGTATAGCACAATGCTCCCATTGCACCGGCACCCATCACAGCAGCAATCTGTTCCATCGAAATTTCTTCTGACTTAATTACTAATTTTCTTGCCAGGTGGGTGATGGTCCAGAATAAAAACAGAATTGTGAACGCGCTCATCAGGGCAGAGAGGATATTCACCATTACAGGAATCATCTGCAAATTATCTCCGGCAAACAGGATAAAAACACGGGCAAGAATCATGAACAACGGTGCTCCGGGCGGATGCCCCACTTCGAATTTATTCGCAGTGGCGATAAATTCACCGCAGTCCCAGAAACTTCCGGTTTGTTCAATGGTGCTCAGGTAAGTAAAAGCGGCAATGGCAAAAATAATCCAACCGGTGATGTTATTTATCTTTTGATAGGGCTTCATTTCAGAAAAATAAAAAGTTAAGTGGCGAAGATAGAAAACGGCTGCGTATGAAAAGCGTTAAATGAATCCCGACTAATCGGGAGAAAAAACGGAATACGTTTCGGGATTATTGGTTGGAAAACCCTTGTGAATTTTAAGATGATTTTTTGAAAAGCGGAACTGTGCTGCACGCATCGCCATACATGATGCTTTTTGCAACAGGGCGAAGACGATTAATTAATTCCACATAAGCCGAAACAGGAACATCAATATGGCTGCAACCGCGGATGATTATTTTTTCATCATGGTAATTTTTAATGTTTAGTTTCTCTATCCCTTCCTGAAAAAGTTGTTCATCTAATTTTTTTAAATCACCGAAAACAATTTTCTGAGTAAACGGAGTTAAAGAAGATGCAACAAGCATGAACGCCCAGGTTGGAATAATGGCATCAGCGGTGCAAGTGATTGCAACAAATTTATTTTGGTATTGCGACCAGTCGTGATTTTTAATTTGCTCGCGGAAATCTTTTTCTTTAAGAATCAGTGCTTCAAATAGCCACGGCTTCAGGTCAAACAAAGCCCGCTCGCCTTTCGGATAAAAATCTTCAAGGTTGATGGTGACCAAATCACTCTGAGCAACTCTGTTTATTATTTCCTTTTCCATTTTCTTTCCGAAGTCCGAACTTCTTTCTCCTGACTATTGTTACCACATCCCCAATTCCAACTTCGCCTCTTCCGTCATCATATCTTTATTCCATGGCGGGTCGAATGTCACTTCCACTTTTGCTGAATTTACATCAGCAATGTTTCTTATTTTCTGTTCTATTTCCGGAGGCAATGATTCTGCAACCGGACAGGCGGGAGAAGTCAATGTCATTTTCACGTACGCATCGTTTCCCTCGTTGACTTGTATTTCGTAAATCAACCCGAGGTCGTAAATGTTTACAGGAATCTCCGGGTCGAAACATGTTTTGAGAACGTCCTTAACGCGTTCTTCTAATGATTTTATTTCTTTCATTTTCTAATTTCTAATTTCGGATTGCCATAATTGCGAATTCAGTGCGACCAATTCGCAATTTAAAATCCGCAATCCGCAATCGCTATTCTAACGCTGTGTTATTTTTTTGCATTAATCCAACTGCGTAAAGTTTCATCTGCTTAATCATGCTTGCCAACCCATTGGCTCTTGTCACGGCTATGTGTTGTCTCAATCCGATTTTGTCTATGAATCCTAAATCCGTTTTTACGATTTCTTCTGCCGCTTGTCTGCTGAGTGCACGAAAGAGCAATGCAATTTCTCCTTTCACGAATGTTGAATCGCTGTCAGCTTCAAAAAATATTCTTCCGTCCTTTTCATAACTGTTCAGCCACACGTTGCTCTGGCATCCTTTGATTTTGTTTTCTTCTGTTTTGTATTTGTCGTCTAATGGTGGAAGTTTTTGTCCGAGCTCAATGATGTATTGATATTTTTCACTCCACTCATCGAAGAACTCAAACTCTTCTACGATTTCTTTTTCTATTTCTGAAATTGTTGCCACGAATTACACGAATTATTTTTTCAATAATGAAATTGCTTTTTTAACTCCGTCAATCATCACATCAATTTCTTCTTTCGTGTTGTAATATAAAAACGAAGCACGGATTGTTCCTGGAATTTTATAGAAATCCATGACTGGTTCTGTGCAATGATGACCTGTGCGAACTGCAACTCCCAGCGTGTCAAGATACATTCCGACATCAAGTGCATTCAATCCGTCAATGACAAATGAAACAACAGAAGATTTTTCTTTTGCAGTTCCGATTAGACGAACTCTGATAACCGCTTTTAATTTTTCAGAAGCATACATCATCAGTTCGTGTTCATATTCTGCAATTGCTTTTCTGTCGAGGGTGTTCCAGTAATCGAGAGCGGCACCGAAAGCAATCACATCTGCAATGTTTGGAGTTCCCGCTTCAAACTTAGCCGGCACTTCAGCGTAAGTTGTTTTTTCAAATGTGACCGAGTCAATCATTTCACCTCCGCCCTGGTATGGCGGCATGTCTTCCAGCAAAGAAAGTTTTCCATACAACACACCGACTCCGGTTGGTCCAAGCATCTTGTGTCCGCTGAAAGCAAGAAAGTCGCAATCCAATTCCTGAACATTTATTTTTTCGTGTGCCATTGCCTGTGCTGCGTCAACGAGAACAAGCGCCTCACCCCCAACCCCTCTCCGAAGGAGGGGGGAGCTCGCTCTCACAATGCGGATGATTTCTTTGACGGGATTTATTGTACCAAGAGAATTAGAAGTGTGAACGATAGAAACAATTTTTGTTTTCGGAGAGATAAGTTTTTCAAATTCATCAAGCAATAATTCTCCGTTCTCATTCATCGGAATAAATTTCAGCTTCGCTTTTTTCTCCTCGCACAAAATCTGCCATGGAACAATATTGCTGTGATGCTCCATGGCTGTAATGATAATTTCATCGTCTACAGAAATATTTTTTCTGCCCCATGATGAGGCAACAAGATTTATGGACTCCGTTGTTCCCCGTGTGAAAATTATTTCACGTTCGCTGGATGAACCAATGAACCGATGAACTAATGAACGCGTTTCATCATACGCCTGCGTTGCTTTCCCACTTAGGTAGTGAACCCCGCGATGAATGTTTGCATTGTACTCGGAATAATATTTTGCCAAAGCATCAATGACAACCTGTGGCTTTTGTGAAGTGGCGGCATTGTCAAAATAAATTAGTGACTTGCCGTATACCTTTTCAGAAAGTATTGGAAGATCTTTTCTGACTTTCTGAATATCAAAATCCGAAACAAATTTTACCAAGGTTGATTCAGTAATATTCATTGCACATCATTCTTTAATTTTTGTTCCACAAGAAAATGAATATACTTCCTGAACTTTTCATCAGAGATTTTATTCAGCACATCATCGGCAAAAGCAAGGTTGAGCAATGCCTTGGCATTATTTTCATTGATACCGCGCGAACGCAGGTAGAACAAGGATTCATCGTCCATCTGACCGGTGGTCGCCCCGTGAGTACATTTAATATCATCAGCAAAAATTTCAAGTTGAGGTTTTGTATTCACTACAGCAGCATTGCTTAACAGAATATTTTTGTTCGACTGGTAGGCGTTTGTTTTCTGTGCATCTTTTTCCACCATGATTTTTCCATTGAAAACACCATGTGCTTTTCCTCCGATGATTCCTTTGTACAGCTGGTTGCTGTTGCAATTTGGTTTAGAATGATATACTGCGGTATGGTTATCTATCAACTGCGAATCTGCGGCAACATACAATCCGTGCATATGTGTTTCGCAATTCGTCCCGTCCAGTTTGATGTGAAGTTTATTTCGGAGAATACTTCCTCCCAACGAAACAGTGTTGAAACTGAATTTTGAATTGGCAGATTGATAAACATGCGTTCCGTTAATGTGGAACGACTTGGCGTTCTCATTTTGGAGAACATCAAATTCAATGGAAGAATTTTCATCCGCAAAAACTTCTACCTGAGAATTTACAAATATTTCTGACAACTTATCTTTCGAAACTACGATATTCGAAATCTTCATCTGCGAATTCTTTTCGGCAACAGCAAGCAAACGATCGTAGACATTAACTGCTTCCTGAATTGAGGAAGAAATATTAATAACATAAACCGGGTTTTCTATCATGGCATTTTTTGAAATCAGAATTACCAGTCCATCATTCACAAATGCTGTGTTGAGTGCAGCAAAAGCATCTTCCTGGACATCCACATATAAGTTGAAGTGCTTTTGAACCAGCGGAAGGTTTTTTACATCGCGGAGATTTTTTATTTCAATTCCTGCCGGAAGATTTTTCAGATTCGAAGCTTCAGAATTTATTTTCCCGTTTTCAGTAACTACAAAAACTGAATCCCTGACAAAGGGAAATCTCCATAGAATTTCTTCTTTGGAAATTTTTGAATCAGGCATTACCAATGAAAAATCATGATTAACAATAGGACTGATGTTTGTGTATTTCCATTCCTCGTTTTTGGGTGTAGGAAATCCGAGGCGGCTGAAATGTGCCATCGCTTTCTCCTGCAGAACAGGAAATTCTTTGATGATGGTTTTATATTGTTCAGAAATGTTAGCCACAGATTGACAGATTTTCTCAGATTAAATTAAGCAGCAATTTCTTCCTTCAGCCAGTCGTACCCCTTCTCCTCAAGTTCAAGGGCAAGTTCTTTCGTTCCGTTCTTTACAATTTTTCCGTTATATAACACGTGCACAAAATCCGGAACGATGAAATCCAAAAGACGCTGATAGTGAGTGATGACAATGAATGAGCGTTCTTTATTTCGTAATGAATTTACTCCTTGCGCTACAATTTTCATTGCGTCAATATCCAGACCTGAATCTGTTTCATCCATGATGCAGAGTTTCGGTTCAAGCATTGCCATTTGGAAAATTTCATTGCGCTTTTTTTCTCCTCCGCTGAATCCTTCGTTCACGCTTCGCTGCGTCATGGCTTTATCCATCTCCACCAATTTCATTTTTTCTCTCATCAAAATGAGAAAATCTTTTGAATCAAGTTTTTCTTTACCGTTGGCTTCGCGGATGGAGTTTAATGCTTCTTTCAAAAATGTCGCATTGCTGACACCCGCAATTTCCACCGGATATTGAAATGCAAGAAAAATTCCTGCCTGTGCGCGCTTCTCAGGAGACAAGTTAAAAAGATTTTTTCCGTTGTAAATTACTTCACCGCCAGTCACATCATAATTTTCTCTTCCAGCTAGCACGGAAGCAAGTGTGCTTTTTCCCGAACCATTCGGTCCCATGATAGCGTGAACTTCTCCTGCTTTCACTTCGAGATTAACTCCGTTGAGGATTTGTTTTCCCTCAGCTCTTGCACTTAAATTTTTTATCGTCAGCATATATTTCTATTAAACTTATCCTACACTTCCTTCCAAACTAATAGCCAAAAGTTTCTGCGCTTCCACGGCAAACTCCATCGGCAACTGATTGAAAACTTCTTTGCAATATCCGTTCACAATCAAATTCACGGCATCCTCCGTTTTAAGTCCGCGCTGGTTGCAATAAAATATTTGATCTTCGCCAACTTTGCTTGTCGTGGCTTCGTGCTCAACCTTTGCGGATTTATTATGCACTTCTAAATAAGGAAACGTATGCGCCCCGCACTTATCTCCAAGCAGCAGCGAATCACACTGAGAAAAATTTCTCGCGTTCTCAGCATTCTTATTAATCTTAATCAACCCTCTGTAACTGTTATTGCTTTTTCCTCCGCTGATTCCTTTTGACACAACTGTGCTGCGCGTGTTTTTTCCGATATGAATCATTTTAGTTCCCGTGTCCGCCTGCTGATAATTATTTGTGACAGCAACAGAATAAAATTCTCCGATGGAATTATCACCTTTTAAAATCACTCCCGGGTATTTCCATGTGATGGCTGAACCGGTTTCAACCTGTGTCCAGCTTATTTTGGAATTGTCTCCTGCACACAATCCGCGCTTGGTTACAAAATTGTAAATGCCTCCCTTGCCTTCCTTGTCTCCCGGGTACCAGTTCTGAACCGTTGAATATTTTACCTGCGCATCTTTGTGCGCATAAATTTCCACCACCGCAGCGTGTAATTGATTTTCGTCACGCATCGGAGCAGTGCATCCTTCAAGATAACTTACAAAGCTTCCTTCTTCGGCAATGATTAATGTCCGTTCAAACTGACCTGTGCCTGCTGAATTAATTCTGAAATACGTTGA
This sequence comes from Bacteroidia bacterium, assembly GCA_035293345.1. GTDB lineage: Bacteria > Bacteroidota > Bacteroidia > AKYH767-A > 2013-40CM-41-45 > 2013-40CM-41-45. The sequence continues at coordinate 4,216 of DATDOJ010000426.1, read as the reverse complement.
CAGCTCCATCGGGCAGCGGACACCTTTCGGGATGTAGCAGAACGAACCATCTGTAAACACCGCGCTGTTTAATGCAGCGTAAAAATTATCCGTCATCGGAACAACAGAGCCCACATATTTTTTTACAAGTTCAGGATATTCCTGAACCGCTTCGCTGAACGAACAAAAAATTATTCCGAGTTTTTTTAGTTCATCCCGAAAAGTTGTCTTCACACTCACACTGTCAATCACAGCATCAACAGCAACTCCTGACAATCGCTTTTGTTCTTCAAGAGAAATTCCAAGCTTGTCAAACGTAGCTTTAATTTCCGGGTCGAGTTCATCGAGTGAGCTCAATACCTTTCTCGGTTTCGGAGCCGAGTAATAAATTATATCCTGGAAATTTATCCGCGGGTGATGGATGTTTGCCCACGTTGGTTCTTCTTCTTTCAGCGAAACCCAATGGCGCAACGCTTTCAGCCGCCAGTCGAGCATCCACTGCGGCTCATTTTTTTTCTTCGAGATGAAACGAACGATATCCTCAGTCAGGCCTTTCGGAGCGTTGTCACTTTCAAAGTCGCTCGTGAAGCCCCACTTGTAATCGCTCAGCGCGATATCTTCAATCAGCTTTTGCTCTTCGCTCATCTTATTTGGAATAGTTCTAAACTAAAAATATCGGCAAAAAAAATTAATGATGCCGATGTTGCTTCTCAGACATCTTCTCTTTTTTGCTGTAATGATTTAACCACAGATAAGCGGCAAATGCTGCTATGCCTGTGGCGACAAATAAAATTATTGCTTCCATTTTTATTTCTTTTTAAGAACAATAAAACCTATTAATGCAATTACAAATGTCATGACAAATCCTGAAGTGATTACCAGGAGATGATTGATGTTTTCTATTTTCAATATTGAAGCTAACACTGTTCCGCCAAAATTAATTTTGAAATATCCAGAAGATATTTCCCGAACTCTTTATAGAATTCCTGATTCGTCATTCAATGAACTTCTTCAAACCGCGAAACTCTCCCCGCAACCGCAGGTGCGCGATGCATTCGGATTGTGAAACTGGAATCCTTTCCCGTTCAATCCATCGCTGAAGTCAAGTTCGGTGCCAACGAGGTATAGAAAACTTTTCCTGTCGCAGACAATCCTCATCCCTTTATCTTCAAAAACTTTATCCCCGTCTTTTATCTGGTTGTCAAATTCAAGTTTATAGGTAAGTCCTGAGCAACCCCCGCCATCAACCCCTACGCGGATAAAAGAATCCGGGCGGTTTTCAACCGACATCAACTCAATCGCTTTGCTTTTTGCTTTTTCTGTTACTGTAATCATTTTTTCCTCCTTATTTTATTGTACAAAGATACGCTTTTGCAGGGGCATAGCAAATTAAGAAACACTATTGAATTACATTTGCCCCCATGTTCGAAAACAAAGAAAACCGTACGGAACTCAGCACGCTTGGCGAATTCGGGCTTATTGATTTAATAGCCAAAAGCACGGACACAAAGAACAAGGAAACCATCAAAGGAATCGGTGATGATGCCGCAGTCATACGCCTCACCCCCGACCCCTCTCCAAAGGAGAGGGGAGAAACGGTTGCTGTTGTAACTACAGATATGTTAGTTGAAGGCGTGCATTTCGATTTAATATTTCATCCCCTCAAACACCTCGGCTATAAAGCGGTGGCTGTCAACCTGAGCGATGTCTGCGCCATGAACGCCATCCCAAAACAGATTCTTGTCAGCATCGCTCTGTCGAACCGGTTTTCTGTTGAGGCGGTCGAAGAACTCTACAGCGGCATCAAGCTCGCCTGCAACAAATACAACATTGACCTCATCGGTGGCGACACCACAACTTCCACTTCGGGGCTCATCCTTTCCGTCACCGCCATCGGCACTGCCGCCAAAGACGAAATCGTTTACCGCAATGGCGCCAAAGAACACGACCTCATTTGCGTGAGCGGTGATTTGGGCGGAGCATACATAGGGCTGCAACTGCTCGAGCGCGAGAAAAAAGTTTTTCTCGCCAACCCCAAAATGCAGCCCGAGCTCGAAGGCAACGATTACATCCTCGAGCGCCAGCTCAAGCCCGAACCCAGGAAAGACATTATTGAAAAGCTCCGCGAGCTGGGCGTGAAACCCACCGCCATGATTGACGTGTCAGACGGGCTTTCGTCCGACCTCTTGCACATCTGCCGGCAGTCCGGTGTTGGCGCAGCCGTTTACGAAGACAAAATCCCCATCGACCCGCTCACCTGCGAGCGCGCCCGCGAATTCAATCTCGACCCCACCATCTGCGCCCTCAGCGGTGGCGAGGACTACGAACTCCTTTTCACCATCCGCCAAAGCGACTACGAAAAACTACGCCCCCACCTCGACATTTCCATCATCGGGCACATCACCGAAAAAAACGCAGGCGTAAACCTCCTCGACAAATCTGGAAACCCCATAAAGATAACCGCCCAGGGCTGGGATGCGCTGATGAAAAAATAATTTGATAAAGTCTGAAACAGTTTATTGTTTCACTTTCTTGTAAACATTTATTCCCAATCCTAACTTTAACATAAAGTTAGGCGAAAAACTATTTGATGTTTTGTCACCATAGGCAATCTGAAGGCAATCAACAATTTTTTTTTCTCTCCACGTGATTCCGCTTCCAAGTGAAATTGTAAAATGAAAAGTATCGTTCAAAAAGAGGGATCTCCCGAAACTAAATGAACTTACCAAATCGGCATTTGCATGTATCGTGTTTGCATCGCAATAAGAAGTTAAGGGTTTGAAATAATTTAAGCTGACAGGGTTTGCATAACCCGTACCATACCTTACATATCTTAAGTCAGCTTCCGCATACCAATGATTTTTTTTCTCAGAATTTAAAATATGATATTGATACCCGCAGTCAAAGCCCTGAATTGCATTTTCATAAAAACCAATTCCTAAAAAATATTTATTTTTATTTGAATGGATAAACCCTAAGACATTGTTTTGATAAATATCTAAACTCGTGTTGGCAGTCACGGCTAGAGACGGAGAAAAAATTATTCCTGCTGAAAAAGATTTTTCTTCCTGTGCAGTTACCTCACAAGTGACGAACAACAAAACAAAGTATATGAAATATGCTCTATTCATTCTGTGCTGTCAGGACTTTCGCCTTACATTTTATATCCCCCCAAAACACTTTTTATTTTTCCTCAGCAGTTCATTAATCTCCGTCAGATACCCGTTCTCTTTTTTCTGCATTTCAAAACCTGCCTGCCATTGCTATTTGGCTTATGCGGTGGCAGGCAGGTCACGTTTCAATCCGTCAATAATTTTTTCCTTTCACCCGCCATAGCTTTTGCGGAGGCGGGTGCTCCGCAATTTTATTTTTTGGATAGTTTGAAACCGATTTTCTTTCGCTTCTTCTGTTTTGTTTCCTGTTTGTCTTTTTGCATCAGGTAATTGATGGCTTCATACACATCGGAAAACTTTCTGTCATATTTGCTTTCAAGTTCTTTGAGCTTGGCGGTTAAGTCCTTGTTGGATAGTGCGTACTGCCTCATAAAAACAAATGCCCTCATGATTGCAATATTCATTTGCACGGCTTTCTTACTTTTCAATACGCTTGAGAGCATGGCTACACCCTGTTCTGTAAAAGCAAACGGAGTTGAAGGGCTGAATTTTTTGTGCAGGTTATCCCAATTTGGGATAAGCTCCTGCCATTCTTTTTTAGTCAGTTGAATCATGAAATCTTCCGGAAAGCTGTCAAGGTTTCTGCGAACTGCTCTTTTGAGTAATCTTGTTTCTGTTCCATAAAGTTCAGCAAGGTGAAAATCCAGCATCACACGCTGTCCGCGAATCTCAAATATTTTTTTTTGAATAACTAAGAGTTCCATTTTTGTGCTGACAGGAATTTCCCAAAAATACTTTTTATTTTTTCCTCAGCAGTTCATTAATCTCCGTCAAATACCCGTTCTCTTTTTTCTGCATTTCAAAATCACGTTTCAATCCGTCAATAATTTTTTCCTGCTCCGCAATTTTTAAGGAAATCTTTCGTAAACAATTTTTCGCGGAAGAAATCTTACTATACTTAACGAAATCAGGTTTAAGGAAAATATGTTGGAAAGAGTTGAAACTTTTCTGTCATAAGATTTTCGAGTTCATGCCTGTATTGCTCTATGTTTCTTAACACCTCCATTATTTTTTCTCTGAACACTGAAAACTTTTCGTAATACTTGTTATAGGTCACTTTTTTC
>DATDOJ010000425.1:0-4455 GCA_035293345.1 Bacteroidia bacterium | reverse complement strand
ATGGTGGATATCATCTGGATAATTCTTTTCCCGCTTCTTTACATCGCACGTTAAAAAATAAAAACTATGGAAGATAAACAAGGCATCGTCTTTGCCGACCCCAAAACCGATTATCACGGACATCCGAATTACGGAAAAGTTTTTCTCTTGCTCCTTGCATTTCTCGGACTGAGTTTGCTTGTGGGTTACCTCGTTTCGCCATTGGCTGCCGTATATTTAATCTTTGCAACTGCACTGATTAAAGTTGCGCTTGTCGTAAGAAATTTTATGCACCTGAAATATGAGTCATGGATAATTTGGGTTACAATGGCAGCAGTTGTTTTTGTTCTGCTCGTTTTTTTCTTCGCATTGTTTCCTGATATCACAGAAGTAACCCGCGTCATCACAAAGTAATATTTCATCTATGAACACAATAGCATTGGAACAAAAGCGAAAAGCGATTCCTGACGGCATCATCGGGATGCTGTTCCTGCTTTTCACCGAGACGATGTTCTTTGCCGGGCTCATCAGCGCTTACGTTGTTGACCGCTCCGGATTCACGGTGTGGCCTCCTGTCGGTCAACCCCGCCTTCCTGTTGAAGTGACTGCCGTAAACACTTTCATTTTGCTTTTCAGTGCGGTCACAATTTATTTCTTCAACAAAAAATTTCATTCTGAAACGAAAATAAATTTCCTCTTGCCGCTTACCATACTCTCAGGTGCAGCGTTTTTAATCATCCAAGGAACCGAATGGGTGAAGCTCATCAACTTCGGACTCACAACATCATCCGGAATTTATGGCGCATTCTTTTACATGATTATCGGAATTCACGCTATGCATGTTTTGGCAGGACTCATCCTGTTGCTCTACCTGCTCTTACTTACCGGAGGGAAAAATAAAATCATAACAGAAAAAATAAAGACACGTGTAACGGTTTGCTCCATGTATTGGTACTTTGTAGTCATCGTGTGGCCCGTATTGTATGTAATGGTTTATCTTTACTGAAAATTATTTCTACTCATGCACATTGAATTCCTCAGGAAAAAAATTTCCGATTACAGCCAGCTTATCAAAATGCGGCTTACGCTGCTCGTGGTTTTCTCTGCTTCGATGGCTTACCTGTGGGTGAGCAACCGGAACGTTGATGCGCTCACCATCTGGCTTCTTTCCATCGGAGGATTTCTGATTACCGCAGCATCCAACATTCTCAACCAGATAATTGAAAAGGATTCCGACCGGCTGATGAAACGAACATCTTCCCGCCCGCTCCCTGCAAAAAGAATGAAATCCCGTGAAGCCATTTCTCTCGCAGTAATTTTCGGAGTAGCAGGGCTTGTCATTCTTTATCAAATTAATTTTCCAAGTGCCCTGCTCGGTTTTTTTGCAATGGTGATTTATGCAGTCGTTTACACTCCACTGAAAAAAATATCTTACCTCACCGTAATTCCGGGAGCAATCGCAGGGTCACTGCCGGTTGCCATAGGTGCAGTTGCTTTTGAAGGCACAATTACAAGTCATGCTCTTTTACTTTTCGGCATTCAGTTCATCTGGCAGTTTCCGCACACATGGTCCATCGCATGGCTGCTCAATGACGAGTATGAAAAAGCAGGATTGAAAATGCTTCCTTCAAACAAGAAAAATAAATCCACCGCCTTGCTTATTATGGCTTCCACTTTCCTGCTCATTCCTGCGTGCATGCTGCTGCACATGTATGAATCGGCAGGCATACATGTGACATGGATTCTTTTCCTGTTTTCAGTCACACTTTTGGTTTTTGCTTACCGGTTGTATCAGCATCAGTCACACAAGACAGCAGTGGCGCTGATGCTAAGCTGCCTTGCATTTCTTCCGCTCACCTTAATTCTTCTGGTGATTGAAAAATTTATGTCATGAGAAAACCGGGAAAAATAATTTCTGTAATTCTCTTTTTTCTTCTTTTGGTACAGCATATCGCAGTTGCATGTCCCATGTGTAACCCAGGTGAAGGTACAGGAACCATTGCTGCCTACCAGGGCACAACAATTTTTCTTGCACTTCTGCCATTTGCTTTCCTGGCAGGAATATTTTTCTGGATGAAAAATAAATTCAGAAAGTCGGAGCAGGACAATTAGTTGTCAGATTCACGATATAATTCCTCTTCTGAATTCTTTCATGAGCATCAGCAATCCGGCTGCTGATATAAATCATTTTTTCATGGAGCAAATTGATGAACCTTGCGTTATTAAAATAAATTTTTTTATATGAAAGTGAATTTAATTGATAAAGCCGGAAATTATATTGAGAAACACAAACACAAAGGTTTTTTTTCTTATGTAATTTATTTATCTGTATTCCTGTTCATGGCATTTGCCATTGTCTTCAAATTGATTTTCAATTTTTTCTTTGGCAAGAAACTTAAGCATCTGTGAAATTTATTTAACCAAAACAAATGGAACATCTCTACAACGTGGACATCAACTGGAGCAAAGACCGCCAAGGTATTATCTGCAGCCCGGAGTTGATGAAAGAAGCGGGCGCATGCATTGATGTAGCCACGCCTCCCGAATTTCCCAAAGGCATTGCCGGCATCTGGTCGCCCGAGCATTTGTTCACCGCCTCAGTAATCAGTTGCCTGATGACAACTTTTCTTTCCGTTGCGGAAAATTCAAAACTGGAATTCCTGTCATTCACATGCAAGTCGAAGGGGAAACTTGAAAAGGTTGATGGCAAATTAATGATGAGTGAAATTATTCTTGAGCCCCACGTGACTATTCATAAAGAAAGCGACCGCGAACGCGCAGAAAAAATTCTATTCAAATCAAATGAGGCATGCCTGATTTCCAATTCAATAAAATCGAGGATTACGCTTCATCCGGTTATCGAAGTAAGCGTGTTTGAGAAATTGTCGGGATAATTTATTAAGTATTTTTGCACCATAAAACTCCACATGAAATTTTCACCCATAACTTTGGCTATTCTGGCAGTCATCGCGGCTTCCGTTCTTTTTTTCTCATTTCAAAACACAACCGAACCCTGGACAGAAAAACAACTGATGGAACCGGCAGACCTTGCAAAAATCATCCGTGATTCGTCAGCAAAAAAACCATTGCTCTTCAGCATCGGTTTTGGCGGAGGCATTAAGGGCTCCATTGACATGGGCGCTTCACGGGATAAAGTAAACCTCGATAAGTTTGAAGCCGCCCTGAGCAAACTGCCGAAAGATGCAGACATTGTCATTTACTGCGGCTGCTGCCCGTTCAAGCCCTGTCCTAATATTCGTCCGGCTTTCCGGTTGCTTAACGACATGAAATTTACGAATCACAAATTGCTGAACCTCCGTCAGAACCTGAAGACGGATTGGATTGACAAAGGGTATGCGGAAGAATGACTCTTGAAAAAAACAGGTCGTCAGATTTTTTTCTCCAGCACCACAAACTCCAGAAATTTTTTCGGCAAACCAAAACGCGGGTCACCGGCAGGAAATGGTTTTTGCTCTCCTGTATTTACATATCCCAACCGTTCATACCATGCAATGAGTTCGGTGCGGTCAGTAATCACGGTCATGTAAACGGAACTGCAATTTTGTTTTCGCGCTTCTTCTTCGGCAGCGTTCATTAATATTTTTCCGATGCCTCTCCCCTGCTCAACGGGTGAAACAGTGAGCATGCCGAGATAAAGTTTGCTTTCCTTTTTTTCGAGATGAACACAGGCGATGATTTTATTTTTCTCATCGGTATATTTCAAAATCATGGAACCGGGTTTCTGAATTATTTCTGCTAACCGTTCCTCGTCCACACGGATGCCGTCAAGTAAATCTGCTTCTGTTGTCCAGCCCTGCTTTGATGATTCACCGCGATAGGCAGAATTGACTAGCACATTAAGAATCTTTATATCGTTGAGATCAGTTTTCTGAATCATGGGAGCAAAAAAAATATCGGGATAAAATTAGTAAACAGATTTGTCGTTAGTTTTGCTATTCATTCTTAAAATTGAAGCGATGATAAAAAAAACTCCCTGGATTGAGCGCAAATTTAATTTCGATTTTCCTGTTTCACATTTCCCTGTAATTGTTGAACGGATGCGTGGAACACCTGCCCGCATCGAAGATATGGTGAAAAATATTTCTGATGAAAAACTCAGGAGCAAAAAAGAAAACACATGGAGCATTAAAGAGCACATCGGTCACCTGAACGACCTTGAAGAACTGCATGAAAAACGGTTGCAGGAATATCTCGATGGCAATGATAAGCTGACTCCCGCTGATATGACCAATGCAAAAACGTATGGAGCCGGTTACAATGATAAACCGATAACAGACCTGCTCGAAGAACTACGCGGCACGAGAAATTTATTTATAAAAAAAATAGAACATCTCAATGAAGAGCAGTTGAACCGCATCGCGCTACATCCACGCCTTCAGCAAAGAATCAGGTTGGTGGATATGTTTTTTTTCGTTGCCGAGCACGATGACCAGCACATAACCACCATGAGGGAAC
>DATDOJ010000424.1:0-3978 GCA_035293345.1 Bacteroidia bacterium | reverse complement strand
AAGGAAAAGGGGTCTCTCTTTGCCACGTATGTTGAGAAATTCATGATGGCTAAAAAAATGAACGGAGAATTCGAGCAGGGAGAGCCGATGCCCTACCCGTTTAACACCCGTCCCACAGGAAATGAGGGTGCGGCAACCATTACCATTGACAATAACCACTTATATTTTACAGTAAACACAGGCGGCAACTTCGACATTTACACTTCCGATTTTGAAAACAACAAGTGGACAGAAATTAAAAACCTTGGTCCGAATATCAATGACCCGCGGGGATGGGATGCCCAGCCGACAATTTCTTCCGATGGAAAAACGCTCTGCTTCGCCAGTGCCCGTGATAGTGCCATGGTGACGAACATTGATATTTATTATTCGCAGAAGAATGAAGCCGGTGAGTGGAGCAAAGCGAAAAAACTTTCTTCAAAAATCAATACGAAAGGAAGAGAAAAATCTCCCTTCATCCACCCGGATAACAAGACACTTTATTTTTCTTCAGATGCATTGCCCGGGCTTGGCGGCTTCGACATTTTTGTTTGCCGCAAGGATTCAGCAGGGGAGTGGGGCACACCGGTAAACATCGGTTACCCCATTAACACAGATGCGGACGAGGTCGGATTTGTTGTGAGCACAGATGGCAATCGCGCATACTTCGCTTCCGACAAGCTGAAAGGACAGGGCGGATATGATATTTATTCTTTCAACTTGTATGATGAAGCACAGCCGGGAAAGGTCTTGTTCATCAAAGGCGAACTTCAGGATGAAGATGAAAAAATGCCGGTGCCTGCCAAAATCGAATTGAAGAATGTCCGTACAAACAAATCGGTAAACATTGATGTGGATACAATCACAGGAAAATATGCTTCCGTTGTGAACTTCGATGACGATTATATTCTCACCGTCAAGAAAAAAGGATACGCGTTCGCTTCGGAATATTTTTCATCCAATGACACATCAGCGCTAAAGCCGATGACAGTCAATCTTGACATAAAAAAAATTGAAGTCGGAACAGCGTACCCGCTCAACGATATTTTATTCGCTACAAATTCTTCCGAGATAAACGATACCATAAAAGTTGTGGTGAATAATTTTTCCGACTTCCTGAAAGAAAACCCAAAGGTGAAAGTTGCCATCTACGGTCACACCGATAATGTGGGTGGTGAGCAGGACAATATGATGTTGTCCATGAGCCGCGCGAAGACGGTGTATGAATATCTCATCAGCACGGGGATAGAAAAGGAGCGTTTGTCATACCGCGGCTTTGGCATGAACAACCCTGTTGCAACCAATACAACCGAGGCGGGACGTTCACGCAACCGTAGAACTGAGTTTGTTATCACTGCAAAATAAAATGTGCGGAGCGAAACTGAGTCCCTGTTTTTATAGGGAAGATATGAGAAATCACACTCACGATTTTTCCCCAGCCGATTACTGATTACCGTTTACCGATTACCTATTTCTTAAAAATAGCTTCCCTGTTTTCAGGACGTAGTTGCGGCCGCCATGCAAAACCTTTCAGGCGCAATTCCCTCGGAAGAATTTCATGCAGCGGATAAAAAGTTGCATCGGGATTATTGACGAGAGAAATTTCTTTCACTTTGTTTTCTTCAACAGAAATATAAATATCGCTGCAGTCGGCTCGGTTTACTCCGGTAAGTTTTTCTTCCTTGTTCTTGGCGTAATAAATTGTCTGCCCGTTTCCCTCAACAAAAATTTTGTAGAGTTTATTATCGTTAAAATATCCTGTCAGGTCTCTTCCGCGGATTTGGTTGAAGCGAACCGAATCGCTGATGCCCATATTTGCAGAGTCAGCGAGTGAAACAATAAACGCATTGTTGCGCATCCTGACATGACTAATTTTTCCGAAAGCTGTATGCAGCGTCACCGAATCAGCCGTCATCTGGTTTGCATTCGACCAGAGTATAGGCGTGTTGAAAAGATGAATAGCAGAATCGCGGAACGAATAAACAAGCGAATCGCATCGTCCCTGCAAATCGGTTTTAAAAAATTTTACGTTGTGAAAAGCGAAAAGTGTTCGCTTGCGGTTTTGTGTTGAATCTTTGCGTGTGAGCGTATCGGAAACGGAAGAAAGTGTATCAGCATGGAGAAAGAGAGAATCGGTTGTGAAAATCTGAATCATCTCTGCGCGACCCGTTACAAGAGAGCGTTCGGTGATTTCATTATGCTCTGCATATTTGCCGGTGATGAGAATGTTGTTGACCGAATCGCTGATGGCAACATTTTCAAACGCGTTTCCTTCCCCGGACTTTCTGCTGTAACCGATACTGTCTCCGCTCAGCTTTTGTGTCTGAGTTTTGATGTAAGCATTATTGGTGAAGCCGGAAATTTCCAGTTCCGTATTGTAGAAACCACGCTCGCAGTAAATAAAATTTTCTTTTGAAGTGATGGTTGTTGGTCCCACGAAGAAAGCCGTATGAGAAAGCGTATTGTAATTCATCGTATCAGTTTGCATCACGTAGCGCGGGTTGGTTAAAACCACATCCGTTTTAAAATACATTTCTTTTGCAGTGCTGTTATAAATTCCGATTCTGCTTGTCAGCGTATCAGCATCGTCAACAATTTTTCCACCCGTTGTGTATGATGCCAGTCCGGATTTACGGTTGTAATTAATCTTGTCAGTAATAAGAATCATTTTTCTGTCTGTGAGAATTACATTCCCGGTCACAACTGCAGTGCTTGTGTTGCCGTTGTAATTCAAATGATCGCCTTTGAGAGATACTGTGTCACCCTGGTTGATTCTGATTTTTCCGAATGCTTCCATGGAATTTGTTTCAGCAAAGAGATAAGCGCTGTCACAATTCATGATGGCGTCCTCATGTTTGAATGAAACATTTCCGATCAGTCGTCTTGCATCTCCGGAGATTTCTTTGTTGTAATCAGCTACATCGGCATGGATGATTTCAATCTGTGTCGGTTTTTCATCCCGTTGGGAAAAAGTCAGCAGTGGCTGAAGAAGCAGAATCAAAACATAAATTGACTTGCGGAACATTAAGCGAAATAAGAAAATTAAAGTAGAATTAAAATGACGTCAAGCGGGAATTCATACACTCACTCTGCCTATACTGTCATAATAAAACCCTTTCTCCTTCATCACTGCCGGCTCGTAAAGATTTCTTCCGTCAAAAATTGCGTTACCTTTCATTAGCGATTTCATTTTTTCAAAGTCAGGAGTGCGGAAAAGCTGCCACTCGGTTGCAATCACAAGTGCTTCGACATCTTTCAAAACATCGTAATGATTTCCTGCATAAGAAATTTTGTTGCCGATAGTTTGTTTCACATTTTCCATTGCCACGGGGTCGAAAGCAGTTATAGTTGCTCCGTCTTTAAGAAGGGCATCAATGATATGAAGAGACGGAGCTTCACGAATGTCATCGGTGTCGGGTTTGAATGCAAGTCCCCACAACGCGATTTTCTTTCCTTGCAATTTCCCGTCAAAATATTTTTTGAGCTTCTCAACAATGATGCTTTTTTGTTTTTCATTCACATCCATCACCGATTTGAGAATACGGAAATCATAATTATTTTCTTCGGCAGTGTGTGCAAGCGCTTTCACATCTTTCGGAAAACAGCTTCCGCCATAACCAATGCCGGCAAACAAAAACCGTTTTCCAATGCGTTCATCCGAACCGATTCCCATGCGTACCATGTCAACATTTGCGCCCACGCGCTCACACAAGTTTGCAATTTCATTTATGAATGTAATCTTCGTGGCAAGAAAAGCATTGGCTGCATACTTAGTCATCTCCGATGAACGCTCATCCATGAAATAAACCGGATTTCCCTGGCGCACGAACGGTGAATAAAGTTCTGTTAACATTTTTTTTGCTCTTTCAGAAGATGTACCGATAACCACTCTGTCCGGTTTCATGAAATCATCCACAGCAAAACCCTCGCGCAGAAATTCCGGATTGGAAACCACATCAAACTCTCCTTTATATGTTTTTGAAATTTCATGGCGAACTT
>DATDOJ010000423.1:0-22969 GCA_035293345.1 Bacteroidia bacterium | reverse complement strand
AAACAGACACGTTGTTTTCAATGCCGTGATAATTTCCGATGGCGGTGATTATATCAAAGTGAGCGGTGATGGAATCGGAACTAATGAGTGTTGTATTGACTGCTGCTGTAATCGTATTCGGGTTCATCGTCTGGCTTGCTGAAGTCCATTGGTTAAACGCATATCCGGGACCGGCATTTGCTGTCAGCGATGTTGCAATGTTTCCGAAATATGTTCCCGTCCACGGAAACTGTGTCAGGGTAAGTGAATTCAATTGAAGTGTTCCTGAGTTTGGCGGGTCGGTGTTGAATACAATGTTATACGGTCCTGTAAGGTTGTAGCAATTGATGAATCCAGTTGAAAGGAAATTGCAGCGGTTGCTGATAAAGGTTCGCAGCGTCTGGGCATTATTTAACCAATCATTCATCTGCCCGTTCCAGCGTGTGCAGTGCGCCTGCATTTCGGGGGTGAGTACGGCAATAATGGAATCAAACTGTGCGAGCATGTTGTCACAACTGAACACGGTGTTCCACAAATCAATCTGGTGGTTAATAAACCATGTTCTGAAATTGGTATTGGTCAGCAGCCGGTTCAGCACTGTCAGATGCTGTTGCGGGTCGGAGTAGCTCGAAGTCATCGTCTGCGGATTGCACGGGGGCGCATTATACTGGGTGCTGGGCACACCGGTGTAATTGATGTAATGGTCAAATGTGGCGTCATTGTCCCAGAGAATATATCCCCATTTGCGATGTGTTCCGGTGGTATCCATTCCGCGCCACCAGCCGGAGTTGTAGTTGAGCCAGTCGGTGCAAACGGTGAATGAATTTACGATTACATAATCGGCAAGCGAAGCCATGTCAAGCTGGCTTGCAACGTAATCGAAATTCGCCTGGTTAGTCATGGGGTTATTAATGATATACGAGCGCAGGGTGCTCCAGTCGGTGAGGGATTGCGTTCCGCCATATTGAGCCCAAGTGCTTCCCCATGTTTCTATAAACTGCAGATGAAACTTATCCTGCCCGTAATAATATTTTGTGTTGTCGTGGTCATCGGGGTTATCTCTTATATCATACACTCCCCAATACTGACCGTTGATGTAAACAATTGTTTTCACTGACAGGCGTACATCGAGAGCCATGCCCCCATTCTTTGCAAGCATGTGTATATATGCATCACGGACATGAGCGCTTCCCTGGTTAGCCGGACGGTAGTCGGCAGGAAAATTGTCATCGCCCGCGGCTCTGAAAATCACCCGCTGGTATTCATCGCGCGGGGTTTGCGGAAACAGTTGCTCTCTGATGGCATTGTTGTATCCCATTTCATCGCGTGAAACAAAATCCAAGCTGCGCTGGCTTAACACCCATGAGTCCTGACCGTGACGGTTGAATTCTCCGTAGGTTTTTGCCTTTCTCACACCCAGCGTGTCAAAATATTCGCAGGCGCCAAAAGGTGTTAAGCTTCCGCTGCCATTCGCAAGATTCGTCAGTGATGACGCAGAAATTGAAACCACGGAAGTGGTGTGAGAAACATTAATAAAATATGTGCTGAATTCAATAAAGCTTGAACGAATCTGAGGGTTCGTGCTGATGGCAATTGCTTTCAGTACCGATGTACTTGATATCGTTATCGGTCCTGCGTAAAGTGTTGACGTTGCAGATGGAAGCGAGCCGCTTAATGTATAGTACACCGAAGAGGACGGTTCGTTGTTGGTAATTGTAACAGTAACCGAGCCGGTATAAAAACCTGCTGCAATATCAAACGATGGCTTCTCTGCATAAGCAATGTACGCTATGGAAGCATTGTTGGATGAATTGGGCGTGGGTGTTGAAAAAATCTTCCACGCATTTGCCCCTGTGTTGCCGTTTGGCTGACGCCCGCGGGAATGACCGAGCTGTGTTCTGTTGCTGCTGTTAAGTTTTATCAGGTCAATCCTTGTTCCGGACGGATCGGAGAGCACCAGGTGCTCTGCGGTATTTTTTGTTTGCGTCAGCTTGAAGTTTGTGTGGTAATTTGGTGCGGCAATTTCGTTTCTGCCCGAGAGCCAGAAGCGGAGAAAGCCGTTTCCGTTGATGTTGATGCCTACCGGAATCTGCCACTTCAAATTGTTCAACGAGTCATCGCTCAGGTAATAACCAGCCATGCTTGCGGTCGTTGCGCTGACATTATACAATTCGACCCAGTCCTCAAAGTCCAAGTGATTGTCTTGATATTGGCTCAGGTTAGAACAGGAGAATTCGTTGATGACAATCTGTGCACTGCCGGTTCGGGGGTCAGACAAAACGAAAATGAAAATAATTACTGCGCTGTAAAATTTTTTCATGTTGTTGATTTTATATTTGACTTGACTTTTGAATGCACTAAAATAGTGAAATGTATTCAACTGCTGCACAAGCGCCCAAAATATACCTTAGACGCCTAAAGGAATATCCTCACTCTTGTTTCCCGAATCGGGGTCCTTGGTATCGGCAAAAAACTTCTTGTTCCAGATTATTAATGAAAAAACGCCTGTTGTGATTGCCGAGTCGGCAATATTAAACACTGGTCTAAAAAATATGAATTGCTCGTTAGCCCACAGCGGAAACCAGGAAGGGAAGCGTCCTTCGATGATTGGAAAGTAGAGCATGTCAACCACCCTGCCCTGCAGAAATGTTGCGTATCCGCCTTCCGGAGGAAAAAGTTTTGCAAGCTGAAAATTGCTTTCGGAAAAAATCATTCCGTAAAACGCACTGTCAATGATATTGCCGATGGCTCCGGCTAAAATTAAAGAGAAAGAAATGATTAGACCTTTGTGCCGCTTCTGTAAAATCAGGTGGTGCAAATACCAGCCGATGCCTATGACTGCTGCTACGCGGAAAATACTCAGCAGAAATTTTCCCGTGCTTCCACCCAGCTCCAGCCCGAAAGCCATGCCATAATTTTCTGTGAAGTGAATGATGAACCAGTTGCCGAGCACATCAATCTCCTCTCCGAGATACATGTGCGTCTTGATGTAAATTTTTACTGCCTGGTCAAGGAGCAGAACAAGAAAAATAATGATAAGCGACCGCTTCAAAATTTATTATTGATTAATGATTATTTATTAAGAACTGTCTAGTGAAATAATAAATAATCAATAATAAATAATCAATCACGATACTGGCTGAGTTTCGCCTCAATGCTCTGCGTGGTGTGCGGAACTGCGCGCAGGCGTTCTTTTGGAATCAGCTTTCCCGTCACGCGGCAGATGCCGTAGGTTTTATTTTCAATACGGATAAGCGCATTCTCTAATTGTTCAATGAATTTTTTCTGGCGCGCAGCTAATTGCCCAGCTTCTTCTTTTGCAAGCGTGTCGCTGCCGTCTTCCAAAACTTTGAATGTGCTTGCCGTATCGTCTGTGCCATGTTCGTTGGCGGTTGTCATCTGCTGCTGAAGAGTTGAGAGTTCTTTGTTCGCTTCGTCAATCTTGACTAAAATAATCTGGCGAAATTCTTCCAGTTCTTTGTCTGTATAGCGCGATTTGTTCGGTTCTTCTTTGGCTCGTGACTTTTTTGCAAGAGGCAGAACGCTCTTTACCGGAATGCGAAGCGGAACAGATGGCTTCTGTGCCAGATAAAGTTGTTTAACCTCGTCTTCTTTTCTCACCACGGGCGGTGCGGGCTTAGGGGCGGGAGTGAGTGTCATTTCAACTCTCCTTTTCATTTCCGCCTTTGTCTCTCTTGAGCGCCTTCTCTTTTTCTCCGGCTTTACAAATGCCTGCTTCCCTGCTTTGGCAGCTGGTTTGCTCACTTTCCCGGCAACCGTCTTGCCCCTTTTAGCTTTAGTGATGGACGGTTTCGCTCTCGCTGCTTTCTTCGCAACAATTTTTTTCTTAGCTGGTTTTCCTGCCTTAGCTTTAGCGGAGGCTGGCTTTGCTTTTTTAGGGGCTTTTTTATTTGCCGGTTTTACTTTCGCTTTCTTCTTGCCAATAACCTTTTTCTTCGCCTTCACTGCCGGCTTTGCCTTCTTAACTTTTTTTGCCTTCTTCATATTTACTGATTTTTATTTGTGTAACAATGTCGTTATCCACCTCGACAGAAACGCTGTCGCTGTCACTGATTTTATCTACAAATGAGAGGGATGACGCCAAAATTTCCGCGCAAATGTATACTTTATTTGATATAATCGAAGTGGTCAGTTTCGGGTGCTCCTGAACCACTACAGAAATGTGGTCAGTGACCTCAAAACCCTTGTCTTTCCTGATGTTTTGGACTCTGTTGATAAATTCCCGCGCCACTCCTTCGCTGTGTAATTCTTCTGTGATGGCGGTTTCCAAAGCAACTGTTATTATGCCGTCACTGGCAACTTCGCGCCCCGGAATATGGTCGTAATTTATTTCCATATCTTCAGGAATCAGTGTTATAATTTCTCCAGAAATATTTATGTCGAGTTTCTGTTCTTGTTCGAGTTGCGAAATATCTTTTTGAGAAAATGCGCTGATGACTACTGCGGCATCTTTCATTTTGCTTCCCGCCTTTTTCCCAAGCACGCGAAAATTTGCTTTTGCTTTTTTAACCAGTATGTCCGAATCATTCGGAATAAATTCAAGTTCCTTAACATTCACTTCTGCAAGAATAAGTTCTTTCATTTTACTCACATTACTTACAAACGAATCATCCAATGCCGGCAGTAAGATTTTTTGCAGTGGTTGTCTCACGCGGATGTTTACTTTCTTCCTCAACGCCAAAACCATGGATGATATTTTCTGCGCGAGCTCCATCCGCTCTTCCAGGTTTTTGTCAACATAATTTTTATTGTGCTCAGGGAAATTGGCAATGTGAACGGATTCTGATTTTGCTTTTCCTGTCCCATTATTTAAATCAGAAAAAATTCTCTCTGCATAGAAGGGGGCGACAGGCGACATGAGCAGCGCAACTGTTTCAAGACAAGTGTAAAGTGTTTGGTATGCAGATATTTTATCTTCTGTGTATTCTCCTTTCCAGAATCTTCTTCTGCACAATCGTACGTACCAGTTGCTGAGGTGGTCGCAGACAAAATCTTGGATGGCGCGTGCAGCTTTTGTAGGTTCATAATCATTGTAACTATCGTCAACAAAATAAATGAGAGAATTTAATTCTGAAATAATCCATCGGTCAATTTCCGGTCTTTTCTCAAGAGGAATTTCTTTTTCCTCAAAAGCGAATCCGTCTATGTTTGCATACATGGAAAAGAATGCATAGGTGTTATGAAGCGTCCCGAAAAATTTCCTCTGCCCTTCTGTGATTCCTTCTTCGTTGAATTTAAGATTGTCCCACGGCTGGGAATTGGTGAGCATGTACCAGCGTGCTGCATCAGCTCCGTATTTTTCTATGATGTAAAACGGATCAGCGGCATTGCCGAGGCGTTTGCTCATTTTGTTTCCGTCTTTATCAAGTACCAGCCCGTTGCTGACTACGTTCTTAAAAGCAACTTTGTCAAACAACATTCCTGCAATAGTGTGCAGTGTGAAAAACCAACCGCGTGTCTGATCAACTCCTTCGGCAATAAAATCGGCTGGGAAGCTCCTTTCAAACTCCTCTTTATTCTGAAAAGGAAAATGATATTGCGCATAAGGCATTGCGCCACTGTCAAACCAAACGTCAATCAAATCCAGCTCCCGGAACATTTTTTTTCCTGACGGGGAAACAAGAACGATGTTGTCCACATAAGGGCGGTGCAAATCAAAATCCTCATGCATGGCATCAAAGTGTGCAAGATGCGATGTGTCCATGTGTCCTGCCGCGATTGATTTCTGAATTTCGTTTTTAAGTTCTTCCACTGAGCCGATACAGATTTCTTCTTCTGTGTCTTCCGTTCTCCACACCGGCAGCGGAATTCCCCAGTAGCGAGAGCGTGACAAATTCCAGTCAACTAAATTTTCCAGCCAGTTGCCGAAGCGCCCGCTGCCTGTGCTTTCCGGTTTCCAGTTGATGGTTTTATTGAGTTCAACAAGGCGTTCTTTTTTTGCTGTCGTTTTTATAAACCAGGAATCCAGCGGATAATAAAGAATTGGCTTGTCCGTGCGCCAACAGTGCGGATAAGAGTGTTCATACTTCTCAACCTTAAATGCTTTGTTCTCTTTTTTCAGCTGAATGGCAATGCGTTCGTCAACGGATAGATATTTTTCTCCACCCTGCCTTTTTGTTTCCGCTTCCTTCTCTTCGGGTGTCAGATATTCCTCGCGCACAAACTCTCCGACAAAATCTTTCACTTCTTTCACAAATCTTCCGCGTTTGTCAACAAGAGGTGTATCATTTCCGTTTTCATCTTTGACAAGAATGGGCGCTATGCCAGATTGCTTTGCAACACGAAAATCATCCGTGCCAAATGTGGATGCGATGTGAACAATTCCTGTTCCGTCTTCTGTTGAAACAAAATCGCCGATGATTACTTCAAATGCCTTTCCTTTAGGTTGAACATAAGGAAGAAGTTGTTCGTATTTAATTCCCTTCAAATCTTTACCGTTGAATTTAGATACAATAAACCCAATGTTTTTATCATTACTAATAATCTTTTTATTCTCATTGTGTAACCCAATTCTTCTGATTGCCTCTTTAGGAGTAGGATTTTGTAATTCATAAATTTCTTCAGGAGAAAAATTTCCTGTGATATATATATCCTGAAAATATTTGCTGAATAACTCTTCTGCCAATACCACGAAGGATATTTTCTCCGTATATCTATTAGCTGTAGCTACCAATATATATTTTATGTTTTCCCCGACCGCCAATGCGCAGTTTGAGGGCAGTGTCCACGGAGTTGTTGTCCATGCTATAAAATAAATATCCGCGTCAACATTTTTAAAAAGAAATTCTGTTTTGTCATCTCTCTTAATTTTAAACTGAGCTACCGCAGATGTGTCCTTAATATTCCGATACGCCCCCGGTATATTCAATTCGTGCGAACTCAACCCCGTTCCTGCCGCAGGAGAATACGGCTGTATGCTGTATCCTTTATACAGCAATCCTTTTTCATAAAACTGTTTCAGCAGCCACCAGCAGGTTTCTATGTATGAGTTTTCATAGGTGATATATGGATGTTCAAGGTCAACCCAGTAGCCCATCTTGCGGGTGAGGTCTTCCCACGCTTCCTTATATTTCATTACTTCCCTGCGGCATTCTTTGTTGTAATCCTCTACAGAAATTTTTTTTCCTATATCATCTTTCCTGATGCCAAGCATTTTCTCAACGGCAATTTCAATGGGCAGTCCGTGTGTGTCCCATCCGCCCTTGCGTTTTACCTGGTAACCTTTCAGCGTTTTGTAGCGGCAAAAAATATCCTTGATGGCGCGCGCCATCACGTGGTGTATACCCGGAAGCCCATTCGCTGATGGCGGTCCCTCATAGAAAGTAAATGCCTGTTTTCCCTCGCGCGAAGAAATACTTTGCTCAAAAATTTTGTGCTCCTCCCAAAATTTCAGAATCTTCTTCTCGCCCTGAGGAAGGTTGAGGGTTTTATATTCAGGATATTTGGACATGATAAAAAGAGGCACAAAAGTAAAAATAACTTCACCTTGCGCTCAGTAAACTATTCTTCGGAGAATCATCTGTTGAACAATTTGCAGGTTTGACTTCGTGTACGTCTTCATTGAATCAGCAAGCGATTGCTTTTCAGACAAATAGTTTTTCGTGTCGCGTTCTCGGTATCTGTATAGCGATGTGTCGCCATTTTTCCGCATGACAAGATAATACTCATCGCTCACACATCCCGTGTTTTCATCCACACAGAAAAAAATAAACGGGCGTTCCTCTTTGAGCAGATTTATGCCAGGAGTGTTATTGATATAAGAAATATCAAGCAGCCCCATGAGTGTTGGAAAAATATCAATCTGTCCTCCAAGCGTCTCAACCTTCTTTGGTTCTCTGAAAATTTTCGGTGCGTGAATAATAAGAAAGGTGCGCGTGAGTGAAAGGTCAGCATCGTACACTGCATTGGCTAAATTTCCGTGGTCAGATGTGATGATAAATATTGTACTGTCTGCCCACGGGCGCTTGTGACATTCCTCTATAAAATGATTCACCGACCAGTCGGTATACTCGACAATTTTTTGTCTGATGTTATTTGCTTCTGGATGAAAAGGAATATCGTCCGGAATAATGTATGGTCCGTGGTCACTTCCCGTGAGATATGCTGCAAAAAACGGCTGGTCATTCTGACGAAAGTTATCTAAATATGGCAGCGATATATCGAACATCACATGGTCAGGGACCCCGAGCGTGCTCAAAACTCTTTCTGACGGATAATCCTTCTCGCTCACAATTTTCTTAAATCCGTTCGCTGACAAAAACCCTCCCATGTTATCGAATTGTTCATCGTGTGTGCAGAAAAAAATTGTTCCGTAATTTCTGTCCGACAACGTTTTCGCAATCCCGCTGAATGGCTGGTTGCTTTCGAGGTCCTTCATCGCATGCTTACCGGGTAACCCCGGCATGCCAAACAATGATGAATATATCCCGCTGAATGTGTGCATACCGGAAGAATAAAAATTACTGAAAAAAAAAGAATTCCCTGCGATGCTGTCGAGGTTAGGAGTGAGATTATTCCTGCTGCCGAGTATTCCCATTTTCCATGCTGACATACTTTCCATGATAATCAGAACAACGTTGTATCTTTTCTCTCCTGCATCAGAAGAAATTTCCCTGGCGAGAGGAGAATATAATTCCGGCTTGCTCTCAATGCCAAGATATTTCCTCATGTTCTGTGCTGCTTGTTCTTCGTCCATCAGTTTTATGTGTGCATTCTCCGGTTTTCGTGAGTCAAGCCAGCTTCGCCCGAATGTAAAAACAGGGTTCAGCCCAAGCTGATTGGCAAATGCACGCTGACTGAAAAACGCTGTGCCCCAGCGGATGGGAGATTTTATTGCAATGCGTCCGCGTATTCCTGTTAAAAGCATCAGCGAGGTCGCTAGGTAAAGCACTGCGCGCGGAACTCTATTCATTGAATTGCTTTGCTCTTTGCTGAAAGAATGTTTTTTTATTTTGCTCAGAAGAATTAAAAACATGATGGAGAGCGATAAGAATAAAAACAGGTATGGGTAATTTCCGCTATCCTGAAAAACTATTTTCATCATCATCGCGGGGGTGTCTGTCCAGTTCATGACGGCTATTGTCATTCGTGAATTGAAGTGCAGAAAATACGGAATGTCTGCAGTGCAGATGAAAAAGGAAGCAAGGTAGAAAAAGCAAATCCAGACAAAAGAAATTTGCCTGATACTATTCTGAGCTGATGGAATTAATCCTGATAATAAAAACAAAGCCATCGGCAGCGCGAGAATATATCCGCTGATAACCGTGTCAAAACGATAGCCCATAAACTGTGAGTATAGAATTTCACCGGGAGGAATTTCTTGTGCTGCTTCTGCGTTAAGAAGAAGAAGTATTACCCTGAATAAAAAGAAAACGACTATGCCCGACAGGTATGTCAACAATAAGAAAACTATCGGGCGTGGAATTATTACCATTCGTTTATTCGTAATGATTCGCTTTTGGCAACCCTAAATTGTGGCGATAACTTTCAACTCAATCGCTATCGGTGTGGGCAGAGATTTTATTTCAACCGTGGTGCGGCAGGGTGGGTTGGAGGAAAAATATTCTGCCCAGAGTTTGTTATATTTCAAAAAATCTTCCTTCATATTGGTGAGAAAAACTGTTACATCAATAATTTTCTCCCAGCAGCTACCTGACTCTTCAAGAACTGTTTTTACATTACGGAATACGCTGCGGCATTGCTTTTCTATGTCGTAAGAAATAATGTTTCCTTTTTCATCCTGCTCAACACCCGGAATTTTTTTCTCTCCTCTTTCGCGCGGACCGATGCCGGAAAGAAAAAGAAGGTTTCCAACCTTCCGCGCATGCGGATATAATCCTACGGGCTCAGCTGCTTGGGAAGAAACAAAACTCTTATCGTCTCGACTGCTCACTTGGTATGCTTTATAAATTCAGGAGAAATTTTTTTAATCCTTTGTTCATGTCTTCCTCCTTCAAACTCAGTCGTTAAAAATATTTCTATCATTTCTTCCGCCTCTGATTCTGAAATAAATCTTGCCGGCAAACAAAGCACATTGGCATCATTATGCCTGCGGGCAAGTGAAACAATTTCCTTATTCCAACACACTGCTGCTCTAATACCCTCGTGTTTGTTTGCTGCCATGGCAACTCCGTTTGCGCTGCCACATAAAAGTATTCCCCTTGCTCCATTATTCTCCTCAACAAACAATGCAAGCGGATGAACATAATCAGGATAATCCACTGACTCTACTGAGTTAGTTCCGAAATCTTTCATTTCATATCCTGACGAGAGTTTCTTTTTAACTTTCTCTTTCATCTCAAACCCTGCATGATCACACCCAAAGCAAATTATTTCTTTCATTTTCTTTTTATTTTCTCGTCACAAAATTAAACATATTTATTTTCGTTTCATTATTAACAGCGCTTTTGTTCATTTCAATTTAAATTGTTAATAACCTGTTGTATGTTTTTAAATATTTTTTGCTGTAAAGTTTGTCGATTTTTTTCTTCTTATTTTTAACCAACTATTAACATAACTATTAACATTTTTTCTTAAGAACTTATCAACACCAATTCTTTCACACACTTTGTTTATTAAAACATACTGTCCTCATTACCAAAATAAATCTCTGTTCATATCGTTTACTTAACTTGTGATGAATCGTTAATAAATCATCCTGCAAGAAAGTTAAAAAATTTTATCAACCAAACTAACAGACCATTAATAACATATAATAGTTTTAAATAAATAATATAATATAACTATGTGTGTTAATAGTTCACGAAAGGAACAAATTATTTGAATTAGTTTTGCAGGATGAATTTTAAAAAAATAACATTTCTTGCCTCATTTTTCCTGATAGTGCCAGGGAGTTGTGTTTTTGGACAGGAGGATATTGTTAAGGACGGCTATGTGAAATTTTATTATCCGAACGGAAACATTTCCAGCGAGGGAAATATGAAAAGCAGTAAACCGGATGGGTACTGGAAATCATATTACGAAAAAGGAACAATAAAGTCAGAAGGCAACAGGGAGAATTTTAAGCTGAAAGGGCAGTGGAAATTTTATGATGAGAAAAGTGTGTTGATTAATGTTTTCAATTACAGGGAAGGAAAAAAGGATTCCACACAGATTTCATATTATGAATCAGGAATTATTAAGTCGGAGGAAAATGATTCTATGGATGTGCTGTCGGGAGTGAGTAAATATTATAACGCAAACGGAAAACTTCAGAAGCAGGTAAATTTTATTAATGGTATTGAAAGCGGATTGGCAAAAGAATTTTCAGCAGATGGTTTAATAGTTACTCTCACAACATACCGCAACGGCTACATTGTTAAAGAAGAAAAAATAAACCGAACGGACCGGTTCGGAATGAAGCAAGGAACGTGGAAGGAGTTGTATGAAAACGATTCGCCAAAGTCAGAAGGATTTTTCAGGGACGGAAAGCGGGATGGATTTTTTAAAGAGTACGACCGCAACGGGCGGGTTGTTAAGAAAGAGGAATACAGGAACGACATTCTGATGCAGACAGTCCAGGTAGAACAGGAAAAGTATGATGTGAAAAAAATATATTACCATGACGGCACTGTCAAATCCATCGGCACATATAAAAAGGGACTGCCGGAAGGTGTGTTCAGGGAATATGACTCGAAGGGAAATCTTACGGACACGGCAAGTATTTATACCGATGGGAGATTATCAAGGCAGGGAAAGCTGGATGACCAGGGCAGAGAGCAGGGCGTATGGAAAGAATTTTTTGAAGATGGTAAGGTAAAGTCAGAAGGAAGCTACAAGGAGGGAAAACGGGAAGGGCTCTGGAGTTTTTTTTACAACAACCAACAAACGGAACAGGCAGGAGAATATGTGAAAGGGAAACCCTCAGGAGAGTGGAAGAAATTTTTTGCTGACGGCAAGCTGCAGCGCAATGAATTTTATGAGAACGGAAAAGAGAACGGAATAATGACAGAATATTCTTCTGACTCAATCATCATCGCACAGGGAAATTATGTTGAAGGAAAGAAAGACGGCTTATGGAAATTCAATAACGGAGAATACCGGGGCGAAGGAAAATTTGCCGAAGACAAAGAGGAAGGAAACTGGAAACAATTTTATGCTGACAGAAAACTTGCTTTTGAAGGCGACTTTGTGGAAGGGCAGGAAAACGGTGAGCATAAATATTTGTATGAAGACGGCAAGCCAAAGGAAACCCGCCTCTACCGCCTCGGAATACGCGAAGGTGTTTGGAGAAAGTATGACTCTGCCGGAATACTTATTATCGAAATCACCTACTCCAACGGGAACGAGATTAAACTGAACGGAACAAAAATTTCGTTGGGACAGGAGAAAAGCGGAGGGGAAAATTGAGGCATTGTTAGCCGCAGATTCGCAGATTATTTTTCCTGATTCATTTTTAATCTGCGAATCTGCGGCTATTCTTTGTCTTTTATCAAATGATTTTACAAATTTTTAGTCCATTGATTTGAGCAGGAAAACCCGTTTTGCTTTCATAGCTATTTTTCTATCTTTGTCCGCCTTATTAAAAAAAGTTCTTTGTTATGAAAAAGCCGGAAGGATATACCATTCAGCTTGCGGGGTTAAGCGCAGGGCAGCACACGTTTGATTTCATCGCAGATGACAAATTCTTTGCCCGTTATGACCAATCCATAGTTCAGCACGGTAAGGTTGATGTAACGGTGACGCTGTTGAAGCAGGAACGGGTTATGATTCTTGATTTCAGCTACGAAGGATGGGTTCAGCTCACGTGCCACCGCTGCCTCGAAGAATTTGATTTACCTTTAGTCGGTGACAACCGCCTGCTGGTGAAATGGGGAACCCACACAGAAGAAGAATCGGATGAGATAATAACGATTGCTTCGGGCGAATCGTCACTGGATGTGTCGCAATACATTTACGAATACATCAACCTGATGATACCCCTGCGAACCGTTCACCCCGATGATGCCGATGGCAACAGTTTATGTAACAAAGAAACATTACAGATTTTAAACAAGCACTTAGTAAAACAAGAAGAAGAAAAAGAAACAAGCGATTAGCAGCAAACCGCTCAAGCAACAAATCAATAAATACATACATGCCAAATCCCAAACATAAGATATCAAAGTCGCGGAGAGACAAAAGAAGAACCCACTACAAAGCCGTAGCGCCCACGCTCACCACCTGCTCCAACTGCGGAGCGGCAAAACCCATGCACAGAGTTTGTCCTGAGTGTGGATATTATCGCGGCATGCCTGCCATAGAAAAGAAAGAGGTTGCGTAGTTTTAGAGAAAAGTTATAAGTTATAAGTTATACGGCACTGAGGCGTATGCATTGAAGTCGTATAACTTATAACTTATAACTACTAACGTGCCGGTCAAAGCCATAAACCCAATTCAATCAGAACAGTAATCCGGAAACACAGCTGATGAAAATCGGGATAGATGTAATGGGAGGGGACTATGCCCCGCAGGAAACCGTAAGAGGCGCTGTGCTTTCCCGCGCAGAGCTGCCCGATTCCGTTGAACTTGTCCTCATTGGCGACAGCATAGAAATTCACAAACTTTTAAAAGAATACAAAGCCGACACAACGCAATATACCATTGTACATGCCAATGACGTCATCGGCATGGGCGACAACCCCGCGCGCGCAGTTGTTCAGAAACCCGACTCCAGCATCAGCATCGGGTTCCGCATGCTCAAAGACGGAGAGATTGACTCATTCGCCAGCGCTGGCAACAGCGGGGCAATGCTCGTAGGCGCAGTGCTCAGCGTGAAAATGATTCCCGGCATCATCCGTCCGTGCCTCTCATCCATCATCCCCAAAGAAAACGGAGGACTCGGTTTCATCCTTGACGTTGGCGCCAATGCCGACTGCAAGCCCGAAATGCTTCAGCAGTTTGCCATCATCGGCTCGCTGCTTGCCGAGTATGTCTATCATATTCCCAAACCCAAAGTCGGGCTCATGAACATTGGCGAAGAAGATGAAAAAGGAAACACCCTGTCAAAGGAATCTTTCCAGCTCATAAAAAATCTCAAAGACATAAACTTTGTCGGCAACGTGGAAGGGCGCGATTTATTCAATGACAAAACCGATGTCATTGTCTGTGACGGCTTCACCGGCAATGTCATTCTCAAATTAGCCGAGTCATTTTATTTCCTCCTGCGCAAGCATCATTTCAACAACGACTATTTCGAACGCTTCAACTACGAAAACTACGGAGGCACACCCGTTCTCGGAGTCAATGCCCCCGTCATCATCGGTCACGGCATTTCAAACGCCAAAACCATCAAGAACATGATTCTCTTTTCCAAAGAAATCATTGACGCCCGCCTCTCCGAAAAAATCTCCGAAGAACTCACCCGCGAATCCATCGTGCTCGCAGCCGTGAAAAACGGAGAGTGAAAAAGTTTAAAAATTTTTTGGAAGCGAACTTTTATTTCTCTCACCACCTCCCGTCCCGCTTTCCGTTCCGTCCCGATGAAAAATCGGGACTCCACTGCAATCGGGCTTAGCTCCGCAGGTTCCGTAACTCTCTCAACCTTTTTTAAAAAGTGCAGTCATACTATTCACTGAAAAATTATTATGTACGTTTGTCGTCATTAAAATTCCGTCTGACTTTGTGTATCAACTCGTAAACCGTCAATGCAGATTCTAAACAATATTATTCAGCAACTTCTCTTACGCAATAATCAGTTGATACTGGCGTATAGGCAAAAATGCGAGTGTATGGTTACCACCCTTTCATTCACGCCCATAACCAGAAACAGTGTTGATATTGTATTTGATTTAATTAATACTCCACAATTTCAACAAGAAAGAGCAGCATTTAAAAATCGTCCCGATGATATTCATGTCATTATTGAGTCGGATGGAGGAGATGCAGATGCCGCTTATCATATTGCAAAGTTGCTGGATGTTCATTTCAAAGGAACAATAAAATACATTGTCCCAAGATTTGCAAAAAGTGCTGCAACTTTGTTGGTTTGTGGCGGGAATAAAATTGTTATGGGAGAAACTTCCGAATTAGGTCCACTTGACCCGCAAATACAACAAAATGATGGCTCTTATATTTCAGCAAAAGCAGTCCAGTCAACATTAGTGCTCATTAAGAAATATCTTAGCGAGGGAGATAAGCACGGATTGGAACTTGCGACCATTCTTTCAAGCCGCCTTAATCCATTAGTTTTAGGTCAATATGAAAGCACATTGGAAATTGCTAAAGAATACCAGGAGGAATTACTACATTTGAGAATGTTTGGTCAAAATGAGGACGTAAAGGAAATTGTTCATAAATTTGCTACTGGATATACTCACCATTCACGAGTTATTAATTACAATGAAGCTAAGAAAATTTTTGGAGATGATAAAGTTGAAGTTATGAAAAGTGATAGTGATGAATGGAAAGCGGTATGGGAAGTTTCCAAAAACAATAGAACGATTGCCGATTTGATTGGAGTTTTGCAGTTGATAAATAAACTAAATCCACAAACAAACCGTTAAAAGAAACAAACAATGAACATGAAATCTAAAAAGGTCATAGAAGAATCATCTGACAAAATCAATGAAATTAAAGAATTACAGAAGAAAGTAAATTCAACTAATGATTTGGTTAAGGAGGTTGATTCAATAAATCAAGTAATAAATAATCTCTTATATACAAGAGATAATTTTATTGTTGATTTAAAGAACTTTTCAATTATGAATATAACTCCACCGCACGAACTTAGATAATTATTTACTAATTCAAAAATAATTATACTTCCACAGTATTTCAAATATTTTTAAAACAAAAATCCCATGGCACTAACCGAAGCCCAAAAAGATGCGTTCAGCGATTGGATGCTCGACCTGTTGAAATCAAACCCCTCGCACAGTAAGTTTCCCAACCTTTAGGACACTTTTAAAGCTAAAAACACTACTTTTCCCTATTTTGACCGTACTTTTGCCAATCTTGCTCATACTATAGCCAATCTTCAACAAACTTTTACATGTCTAAGCAAAACTATTAGGCATCTTGACAAAACTATTAAGCATCTTGACTGTACTATTGCCCATCTTGACTCTACTATAGCCAATCTTGACCGTACTATAGCCCATCTCGGCTCTACTTTTGCCATCCATAACCATACTATAGCCAACCTGCCCCGCACTTTTGCGGGGTCCGACTCTACTATTGCCAATTTCGACAATACTTTTGACATCCTTGTTCGTACTATAGCCAACCTGCCTCGCACTTTCCCGAAAGGAATGCAAGCGCTTAATTTCATATTCATCGTGCCCGAATAGAATTGCCCCTTCAAAAGAAACAACAATGAAAAAAACAATCTTTATCTCAGCGCTCCTCGCCTGCTTCGCCCTTGTGTCTTTTATGCCGGTTAAACTTCACACTGATATTTACAAGTTAGACACGAAAACCAGCACACTCGAATGGTATGCAAGCAAACTGTCAGGCAATCACCACGGCACAATAAATTTTTCCGGAGGCGAAATACATAACAACCACAACAACCTCACCGGCTCGGTCGAAGTGGACATGAACACCATCAGGAACAGCGACATCTCAGATGAAACCTACAAGGCAAAACTGGAAGGACACTTAAAGTCCCCCGATTTTTTTGACGCGGCAAAATATCCGAAGTCAACGTTTGTCATTACTTCCATTACCCCGGTCACAAATTCAAAAACAGAAGGAGCGACTCACAATGTGAAAGGCAACCTCACCATCAAAGACAAAACCAACGAGATTACTTTTGACGCTGTAGTAAATATGGAGCCGGACAAAATCTCCTGCACAGGCACAGCCACGGTTGACCGCTCGAAGTTTGATGTGCGCTACGGCTCGAAAGCATTCTTCCCCGAAATAGGAGACAAAATAATTTATGACGAATTCTCTTTGAAGTTTAACCTCGTTGCTGTTAAATAACCTGACACTCTCCCGAAATTAAAAACCCCGGTTGATAAGCCGGGGTTTGTTTTTTATGCCCCGTGCTCTTTCACAATTTTGTTCATCCATTTCACAATGAACAAAATTATGCCTGACGTAATCAGTGCAAGAACAAAATTGACAAGGAAGAAATTTGATTTGTGTTCATAGCCGTCCCACATTGCCGCAAGCACCCCGCTCATTTTGTTGCCGATGGAGATGGCAAGAAACCATCCGCCCATCATCAGCGCGGTTAACCGTGGCGGGCTGAGTTTCGAAACAAGCGACAGCGCCATCGGGCTCAGACATAGCTCCCCTATTGTTATCACAAAATAACTTCCGATTAACCATGTCATGGAACTTTTCTCCGCACCGTTGCTGCACGAATATGCAGCGGCAACCATCACAAGCGTTGATAATGCGGTAATGAATAATCCGTAAAAAACTTTCCATGGAGTTGACGGCTCTCTGCCCCTCTTGCGCAGCATATACCAGAAGAGCACAATCAAAGGCGTGAGCGAAACAACCCAGAACGGATTCACGGACTGAAAAATTTCTGTTGAAATAAGTTTGGCGCTCTCCCCTTCAGCCGGCAGGTCAGAGGGATTTATGTTTTTAAAGTAGAGCGGATAATCCAGATGCTTGACGGGCTTGTTGTTTGCATCGCGCAGTATGCGGAATTGCTCATCGGCAACAGGAACGGAATCCTTCACATACTTTACTTCCTGCACCATTCCTAAAACAGATGCGGGCTTAACAAGCGCCTCCGGAATTTTTCTGCTGGTGTAACTCTCCGCCCAGGTGGTGAGCGCTGTTCCGTTCTGCTTGAAGATTGCCCAAAACACAATAGCCACGGCAAACATGGCGAGCAATGCGGCAAGCGGTCTGCGGTCTTCCACGCTGCTGCGCAATAAAATGGTAACGTAATACCCGGCAATGGGAATGGCTCCGAGAAGAAATGCATCGGTGGAATCACTGCCGAAAATATTACCGGGAATTATCCATCCCAGATATCCGGCAATGAACATCGGCAGCATGGTTACGCCAAGAATTTTTGATACGGACATGTCTTCCGGTTTTGTCGGCTTGATGACATCAGCATGTTTGTAATGTTTCATGCCGAGCCAGAAAATAATCACCCCGATAAACATCCCGATGCCGGCAGCGAAAAAAGCATGCCCCCATGTAAAAGTGTTTCTCAGATACGCGCCAAAAAAATTACAGATGAAAGCGCCAATGTTTATGCCCATGTAAAAAATATTGTAGCCGGAATCTTTTTGCGCTTTGTATTGAGGGTCGTTGTAAACGTTTCCGAGAATGGTGGAAATATTGGGCTTGAAAAATCCGTTACCGATGCACAGCAGCAGAATGGAAACATAAAATGCAGTCATACCGGGCAAAGCGAGTCCGCAATATCCAAGGCCGAGCAGAATTCCACCGATGGTGATGGATGCGCGAAGCCCCAGAACACGGTCGGCAAGCAAGCCGCCAATGAATGGCGTGAGGTAAACCAACGCGATGTACGTTCCGAAAATATCTGCCGCTTCTTTTTTGTCGAGCGCCATACCTCCGCGCTGTGTGTCGGTCATGTAAAGGAAAAAAATGCCGAGCATTAGGTAGAACCCGAAACGTTCCCACATCTCGGAGAGAAATAAAAACACTAATGCCTTCGGGTGTTTTCTCTGCATGGTCAGGAAATTTTAGTGCGTTGTACCGCTATTCGAAAAAGAGAGACGTAATTATTTTTTGCAGCAGCCGTCAAGCTTTTCATATGTCATTTCTTTTTCGTCAAGATCTACTTTTTTAATTCCGTTTTCGAACGGAAGCGTTTTTAAAAACACGAAGCCGCAGGTTTCACACTGCAGGCAATGGTCGCAATAGATTTTTGTTTTGATGACAACCGATTTCGGTTTCTGTGCAACAGAAGAAGCGAAGATAAAACAGCAGGAAATCAGTATTAGGAATGAACGCATGAGTTTTTGTTTGTGCCAAAGATACGGGACAGGTATTCAAACCCAAACCTTTCCAACCTCACTGCGTTATACTGTTTCATGAGCCAAATGTCCGAAAACGATTTCAATGAAATGAGACGCCTCTTTAATGCGGGCGAGCAAAGCGCAAGAGTAAACTCACTCATTGCCGGTGAGTTTGAGAAAGCGGCACTTTCCATTGTGATGAAAAATTATCCGAACATCATGGATAAGCTCGACCCGCAGGAAATTGTGCGGCTCGGAAATATTCTGCTGCGTTACAGCCGCTCGCTGGCAAGCGACATCGGCAACCTTGCTACTACGCGCAACAGGCAGTAGGGGAAAAAGCTATCTGTTATCAGTTGTCTGTTTATTGCCCGCGAACGGAATCTGCTCAGTAAAAAAATCAGTTTATAGTTTCGATGTTCTGAAACGTAATCCTGTGAGTTCCTTCATCGTTGATGATGATGAAGGTTTGTTCTGCAATTGCCCTCGCATATTTCACTTTGTCCTTCAGTTGAATAGTTGGGATGTCATCCAATCCATTGCTGGTTTCTTTGGTGTCCGCTAACTCAAAGGACTCGATGGCGCCAATGACTTCTTTTATCTTTTTCAGCTTTTCCGTTTTCTTTTCCAGCGGTTCGCTTTCGTTAAACGAAGGGGTAAAGTATTCATTGATTCCTTCGTAGTGTTCATCCTTCTGGTCGTCAAGAAAATTTTCTGCAACAGCGCGCGCTTTTGATAAGTCAACCTTATTCCATCCGCAGGATGCGAGAAATAATAACAGCAGGAAGAAAAGTTTTTTCACGCCAGTAAAATATTTTCTGTTAACGTGAGAACATAAAAAACATTTCAAAAAATCATTTCGGCAAAACAGTTCTCGGCTTTTTGTCCGGGGGCAATGCGTTAATACCACGCTCTGTTGGCTGTCCGTAAACTTCAGGGTTTAAATATTTCCCTTTTTCATTGGGCGCCTTATCCGGCTCCGGTTGAATGCGGTGCTGCTGTGCGTATTTATCATTACGTACGCCAATCACCATCCAGCTCACTTTGATGTTCGGCTTGTCTGTCCTAATGGTAAACTGATTTTGCGAAATTTCTTTCGCCACAATCGCTTGGGCGAATTCACCTATGACGGTGAGTTGATATTTGAAGTCAACATTCTCTGCTTCGAAGTATGGAGGAAGAACAACTACCGCATATCCGTTTCCATCAGTGGTCACGTTGCCGCTGTACATGTTTGCCATATCAGGGCTTTCAACAAAAGAATGCACAAGGTATTTGTTGAGGGGGTCGAGCGGGTGGTCAATCTTAAATGAACCGGCACTCTTACTCAGCGTTCCGTTAACGTGAACATTTCCGTAGAAGTACCCGGCATAACCTCCCGCGGATTGTGTGTATCCATAAACACCATAATTGCTGCCGCCACTGCTGGCGTTTCCGTAAACCCCGATGTTAAACAAGGGTCCTGAAGAATTCGCAACACCAAACAATCCGTAGCGGCTTCCATCTGTGCCGGTTGAAGAACTGTAAACGCCATAAACACTCCCCTGATCTAAATCCCCTTCTGCAGTTGCTTGCATGCCGATGTATCCTCCGGTGAAAGCGCCACCATATCCATACCCCGGATTATTAACAGAGCGTCCGATGACACCAAAATTATCGGATAAGCCATTAAAAATATTTTCGGAATAGATAGCTGCCGAAGTGCTTAATGTTGTGTCACGCACATGCAGTCGGTATGATGGAGATGTTGTTCCGATTCCCACCTTTGTTCCCGTGCTGTAAATGGCTGAATTTCCTCCTGTTGTTGATGAAGTAAATTTGACAACGAAATTCGAAGTGCCGGAAAGACCTCCCGAACCCGTTGCCCCGGTTGCACCTGTGGGTCCCGTTGGTCCGGTTGAACCGGTTGCACCGGTGTTTCCCTGCGCCCCTGTTGTGCCCGATGAGCCAAGGTCACCTGCAATATTTATTGTCCATACTCCATAAGTTCCTGACCCGATTGCTCTGTCAGAATTAATTACAAGCGTACTCCCCGTATAGGATGTCACCGTTCCCTCCATGTACGCTGAAGTAGAAAAGGAAACCCGCACGCGAGCGTTTGCAGAATACGCCAGCCCGGCTTGTGTTGCAAAAGTTTTAGAACCGGTTCCTATTAGGTTGCTGGTAGCTGATGTTGCAAAATATCCTGGTCCTGTTGCACCTGTTATGCCGGTAGCACCAGTTGGCCCTGTTATTCCTTGTGTCCCCGTTGCTCCGGTTGCACCTGTTGCACCCGTAGCTCCTGTAGGTCCTTGTGCGCCCGTTGTACCAACCGCTCCTGTTGCCCCAGTCTCCCCTGTCGGCCCGGTTGCCCCCGTTGTTCCTTGCACCCCGGTTGCTCCGGTTGCACCAGTAACACCGGTTGCCCCTTGCGCACCTGTTGCGCCTGTTGTACCAATTGGTCCTTGTGCACCTGTTACACCGGTGGTACCTGTACTTCCCGTAGCTCCTGTCGCACCTGTTGCGCCTGTTACCCCTTGTATTCCCGTAGCTCCTGTTGGACCTGCTGCACCGATGGGCCCTGCCGGTCCCGGAGCTCCGTTGAGTGCAACTGTCCATAATGAATATGTTCCGCTACCAGTTATTGAAGTTACATTAACAGTCATATCGCCAGTAAGAGAATTATATGAAAGCACAGTCCCAATCATCATATTTCCCGAATCAAAAGCAATGAGAACTGTTTGTCCGGTTGCATATGAGAGCTCCGTGCCTACAACAAAGTTTTGATTGCCTGTGCTAATGGTAAGTGATGTAGAAGATGTCGTTGAATACCTGTCACCATTAGCTCCCGAAGAACCCGTGCTTCCGGTCGGCCCGGTTGGGCCGATTGGCCCTGTCAAACCGGTAGCACCAGTGATTCCCTGTGCTCCCGTTGCCCCTATAGAACCTGTAATTCCTTGTGCTCCTGTGTCTCCTGTTACACCCGTAGCGCCTGTTGCACCAATACTACCTGTCGCTCCTGTCGCACCGGTAATTCCCTGTGCCCCTGTAACTCCGGTAGCACCCGTTACTCCTGTGATTCCCTGAACTCCTGTTGCCCCTGTTGCACCAATTGCTCCCGTTGCTCCGGTGATGCCATTAGCTCCTATTGCCCCTGTAGCGCCAGTGACACCTGTTACTCCTGCAACTCCTGTTGCTCCAGTGTCTCCGGTAGCTCCGGTAGTTCCAACTGGACCAGTAGCACCTGTTGCGCCAGTTGCACCGGTAACCCCCTGAATTCCGATAGCCCCTGTTGCCCCTATTGGGCCTGTTGCCCCAATTGGACCAGTCAGCCCTTGAGAGCCAGTAGTCCCCTGCGAGCCCATGGGCCCAATTGGGCCTAAAGGACCTGCCGGTCCGGTTGCTCCGGTTGAACCAGTAACTCCTGTTGGTCCCTGAATTCCTGTTGGGCCTGTTGGTCCGGCAGGGCCTGGCGCTCCGTTGAGATTAACAGTCCAGGAACTGAATGTTCCACTTCCTACAATAGAAGTTATATTAATAATGAGTTGACCTGAGACATTGTTATATGATGTAACCGTTCCGATCATGTAATTAGTTCCCGAGTTTGCAACAATCGCGCTTTGTCCTACAGAATATTGAAGACCTGTCCCCACGGTTAGAGTATGGCTTCCGGTTGAAATAGTTAAAGAAGTAGATGATGTAGTAGAGTACCTGTCACCATTGGCACCGGAATTTCCGGTTGCGCCCGTAGGTCCAGTCGGACCAATTGGCCCCGTTGGTCCTGCTGAACCAAGCAATCCCGTTGCTCCGGTTGGTCCAATAGGTCCGGTTGCGCCTATTGCACCTGTTACTCCAATAGGTCCCTGTGAACCCGTTATCCCGGTTGCGCCCGTTGTACCCTGTATTCCCTGAATTCCTTGTGCTCCTGTAGCCCCTGTCGCACCGGTTATTCCTTGTATTCCCTGTATTCCCTGCGGGCCTGTCGTGCCGGTTGCGCCTGCTGCCCCGGTTGTCCCCTGGGGACCTGTTGCCCCTGTGTTTCCGATTAAGCCCTGGCTTCCGGTGTTTCCCGTTGGACCTGTGGCGCCCGTTGCTCCCTGTGGCGCTTC
>DATDOJ010000422.1:0-14561 GCA_035293345.1 Bacteroidia bacterium | reverse complement strand
TTTCGCTCCGCCAATGTTGATGGCAACATCATTTCCCAACACCTGCGCAGCGACCATCGTCATGGCTTCGCACTGCGTGGGATTCACCTTGCCGGGCATGATGGATGAACCGGGCTCGTTGTCGGGAATAAAAATTTCCCCGATACCGCAACGCGGACCGGATGCAAGCAGGCGGATGTCATTGGCTATTTTCATCATTGACACGGCAACGGTTTTCAGTGCTCCGTGCGCTTCAACAATTGCATCGTGCGCGGCAAGCGATTCAAATTTATTTTCCGCTGTAATGAAAGGCAGCTTGGTGAGTTCCGCAATTTTCTTCGCTACATTCTCCGCATAGTTTGGCGGTGTGTTGATTCCTGTTCCAACGGCTGTGCCGCCAAGGGCGAGTTCGGATAAATGTTTGAGCGAAAATTCGATGGCTCTCATTCCGTGGCTGAGCTGCGAAGCGTAACCGGAAAGTTCCTGTCCGAGCGTGAGCGGTGTGGCATCCATTAAATGCGTGCGCCCGATTTTCACTACGTTCATGTACGCTTTCGATTTTGCCGCAAGCGTATCTCTGAGTTTCATAATTCCCGGCAGTGTTGTCTCGACAAGAATTTTGTAAGCGGCAATGTGCATCGCTGTCGGGAAGGTATCGTTGGACGACTGCGATTTGTTGACGTCATCATTCGGATGAATTATTTTTTTCTCGTCCGACAGCTTTCCTCCGCTCAACACGTGAGCGCGGTATGCAATCACTTCGTTCACGTTCATGTTGCTTTGTGTTCCGCTGCCGGTCTGCCAAACCACAAGCGGAAATTCTTCATCCAGCTTTCCTTCAAGGATTTCGTCACACACTTTCGAAATCAGCTCGCATTTTTCTTTTGTCAAAACGCCAGCATCGAGGTTCGTCATTGCAGCCGCTTTTTTCAGGATGGCAAATGCCCTGATAATTTCTTTTGGCATTTTGTTTATGTCCTGCGCGATTTTGAAATTCTCAATCGAGCGCTGCGTTTGCGCGCCCCAGTATTTTTCTGCCGGAACCTGAACGGTTCCCATCGTGTCTTTTTCTGTTCTGTAACTCATGTGAAAAAAGTTATTGGTTAGTAGCTAATTGTTATCCGAAAAAAATAAAATATATTTTTTCCGCTGCATGAAAATAGAAGCTGTCTCAAAAATGATTTCCATGCCTTTGCAACCCTCGGACTCCATTAAAGGAGAACCGCTTGTACTCATGCACATGGTTTCCCCTTCAGTGACAAGGGGTGAGCGCAGGAAAATTTTACTTTCAAAAAACATTCTTAAGACGAGTTCAAATATTTCGCAAAGTTATCTGAACAAAAACAAAAAAAAAGTCCCCCGAAAAAATCAGGGGACTTTCTTAACTTAAGAAATATTGTCTTACCGTATTACAGCGACATTGCCTATGAAATGATGCTTCACATTCTCAAGGTCTTTCATGTCAATGGTATAAATATAAACACCATTGGATGCCTGCTTACCGTTGCTCAGATTTCCATCCCATGCAAAGTCAAAATCTCCTGAACGGAAAATCACCTGTCCCCAGCGGTCGTAAATGGTGAGTTCGTAGTCCTTGAAACTCACGCCTTGCGGACGGAAGAATTCATTCAGTCCGTCACCGTTCGGGGTGAACGCATTGGGAACATAGAATGCAAAGTCCGGTTTAATTGTCACTGAATCACAGAGCGTATCGCTGCAGGAATATATATTGGAAGTGATAAGGCAAACTTCAAAAGAGCCGGTATCCCTGTAAGCATGTCTCGGGTCGGGAATGGTGTCTGTGCTACCGTCACCGAAAGTCCAATACCACATGGTGGCACCGCTGGAGTTATCATAGAATGCTATTTCAGGGCTTGCCAGTGTTGTAGTTTTCGGAACTGTGGAAAATGAAGCAACGGTTATCGGATTCACATAGATAGGACCCGGTAAGGTATATGAAGCCGAGCATCCTCCGTTGGAAGTAACTGTAAGGATAACCGTGTAACCAGTTGTAGGATTCGGAACCTGGTAAAGATGACATGGGTTCTGTGTTGAGCCGTGCGGTGTACCGTCACCGAAGTCCCAATCCCAGATATTGATGGTACCGCTTGAAATGGTAGTGAAGTCAGTGAAACAGGTGTTGAGCGGAGCACAGCCGCTGGTTGGTGTGGCACTGAAAAGAACAACAGGTGTTTGATTGACTGTAACCGTAACAGAACTTGAAACTGATGGTGTTCCGCAGCCATCGGTCAGCACAATAGTGTATGTGGTTGTATTGATTGGGTTGACTACGAACGGACCGGCAGTGGAGCCAATCATAGGAGTCCATGTATAGGTGTGATTGCCATCGCCACCGCTGCCGTTTGCGCTGATCGTTATTGACTCTCCAACGCAAATCGCCAGAGGATTGGCAGCAACTGAAACACTCAATGGTCCGTTAACAGTAATGATAATGGCAGATGAAGTAACCTGGCATCCGTTGGCATCGGTAACAGTGACGGTGTAAGGTGTGGTTACAACAGGACTTACGGTGGAAGTCGGAGTGAGATCACCGCTGGGCGACCAGAAGTAAGTGTACCCCGGTGTTCCACCGGCAGCATTTGCTGCGAGTGTCACTGAAGAACCTAAGCAAATTGTCTGCGAAGCCGTTGGGCTTATAGTCAGCAATGGCGGTTCAACCACATTAATGGAAACTACTTTAGTGCACAAGTTGGCATCAGTAATGGTGACTGTGTAAACACCTGCAATAAGGTTGGGTTCTGAGGGACCGGTGCCTCCCGATGACCATTGGTAGGTGTATCCGGGGACTCCGCCTGCAACCGTCACGGATGCAGTTCCTGTCGCCTGCCCGTTGCACAATACGGCAATGGAGTCGGGGGTGACTACGAGCGGAGGCGGTTCCGTAATAGTCACCGAGGCGCTCGTCCAGCACCCCACACTATCGGTTACAGTCACCGTATATGTCGCTGCAACTATGTTGGAAAGTGTATTGAGTGTATCGGCAGGAGAAGAGCTCCACAGATAGCTGAACGGTGGCGCCCCGCCTCCGGAAGGAACTGCGGTTATGGAGCCGGTAGCATCGCCATTGCAAAGTACATTGACAGGAGTAAGAGTTACGTTGAAGCCGGGAACGATGGTTACGGTTACAGTATCCATGTATGTCGTAATTGCATTGCAGCCGCCCGCAATCGAACCAACAGCAATGTAAGTTGTGGTGACGGTTGGATTCACGGTAAGTGAATTTCCGCTGCCAACCTGTGTTGGACCAACAAACCATTGTACTTGTGTGACCACGGCAATCGGTGAATAAGGGATGGCTGTTAGATTATAGGATGCCGGACCGGTGGGAGTAAACCTTTGTCCATCGTTGTTGGCATTCCACTGAGAAGCATTTCTGCCGGGCACAACAAATCCGATATTGCCTGCAGCATTCTGTATTGCTTCTGTAGCTTTTCCGCCATTCCATCCAGGACAAAACGGCTTGTTCAAAATATGTACTTCAATGATATTGCTTGTTTCAAAAAGCACAACTTCCCCTGTAAAGTTCATGTTGGGACAAATACTCGGCAGGAAATAAACCATACTGCAAAATTCAAACACGAACTTGCGGTTGGGGGCAGTCCCTACTGTACCATATCGTATCGTTCCTAAATTTGAAGGGGGATAGAGGTCCTGCCACGGTCCCATGATGGAATTAATGGGAAGGCCTGCCGAAGGAACAACGGGAGCATTCGGAATGAACCATGGGCAACCCATGCCTGCATACCCTGCATTGAAGCTGATTATTCCGTTGGAAGATAATACACACTGTGTATAGTTGTTTCCAAAAAAATTAAAGGTGAACCCGATGGGCTTCAAATTGCTCCATATGTCATCAGCCGTGATTTGGGTCAATTGACCTACTACGGCTTGAACATTCAATGTTATCGGACCGTTGCAAATGGCTGTATCAGGTGTGGTAATGAAAATAAGCTGTGCTTTTGTTTCACTGCCGATAATCAGCATCAGTGCTGCCAACAGGATTTTGATTTTTGCTTTCATATTCGTGTGTATTTCTAAGTGGTAGGTATTAATATATAGTATGAATTTAATTTAAGTCAGTAAGAGGATTTATCTTTTCAATAAAAGTTGTCCGCGCTG
Source organism: Bacteroidia bacterium (assembly GCA_035293345.1). Taxonomy (GTDB): domain Bacteria; phylum Bacteroidota; class Bacteroidia; order AKYH767-A; family 2013-40CM-41-45; genus 2013-40CM-41-45. The sequence goes on along the minus strand of DATDOJ010000422.1, from coordinate 10,442 downwards.
CGGGTGTTCAACATTGTTGAGGTCTTTCACGCTGATTACGTAAACATAGACACCGGCAGAAGCCAGGGTGCCGTCTTTGAGTTTTCCGTCCCATTTGTGTTCAATATCTTTTGAACGGAAAATTTCACTGCTCTTGCCATCGTAAATCACCAACTCATAGTCCCTGAAGTTTAAACCCATCGGTTTGAAATCATCATTCACCCTGTCACCGTTAGGAGTGAAGACAGTCGGGATGTAGAATGTAAAGTCGGAGCGTGATTCCTGTTCGCGTGGAGCACCGTTGTCAATTGGCTCATTCACAAAATCAAAATCAAGGGACGATGATTGTGTATTGATTGATATGACAGGGGCATCTTTCGTGATGGGAACTGAATTACTTTCTGTTACAACCGTCTTTGGCTCAACAGTATTTTCTGTCACAGTATTTTCTGTGTTATCAGATACAACAGGCGTCACAGCGGCTGGTGTGTTGTCAGAGTTTTTTATTTCCTCAGGAACGGTCTCATTCTTTTCCTGAACCGCGGGAACCAATTCCTGTTTAACTGTATTGTCCGCTGAATGTTTTTCTACCGAAGAATTTTTTACAACCGCAGGACTGATTTCGCTGAGCACAATCGGCTCAAACGAATTTTCTGCTTTTACATCGCCTGCAATGGCAGGAGCAGAATGCGTGACGGATGCAATTTCATCCGGAGATTTTATATCTGTATAATAAATCCATGCTGTAATGACCACAGCCGTTGCTGCAACAAACAATCCTGCATAGCCCCACAGTCCAATCGCTTTTCCTCCAGACGCTGCATTGCCTGCAACTTCCTGCATCGGAACGGGTGACTGCAATCCATGCTGGATGCTTGTCCATGCATTCGGATTTACATCCGCTTCAAAATTGCTGAACTCATTCTTAAATAACTGTTCTATGTTCTTCGCTTCCATTTTTTCGTATAACCAATAACTTTTAACTTTTAACTTTTTAACTTTTTCTTTTACACGTTTTCCAACTCAAGCATCTTCTGAAGATGCGCCCTTGCCCTGCTGTACTGCGACTTCGATGTGTTTTCATTTATGCCCAACTTTTCTCCGATTTCTTTGTGAGTGTATCCTTCAATGGCATAAAGGTTAAACACTGTCCGGTAACCTGAAGGCAGCTTGTGAATCATATTCATCAGGTCTTTCGCTGAGAGGGTGTCATTCGAATTGAATTCCGACACCGCAATTTGCTCAGCCGCTTCCACACCAAGATGATTCGACATCTTTTTATTCCTTCTCAATAATTCAAGGCACGTATTAATCATAACTTTTTTTATCCATCCTTCTGCCGACCCTTCGAACCGGAACTGGTGCAGGTTGCGAAACACTTTTATCCAACCTTCCTGCAACATGTCTTCCGCCTCTTCCCTGCCCGATGCATACCTCATGCATAGTCCCATCATCCTGCGGCTGTATGTGTCGAACAAGAACTTTTGAGCCCTCGCATCGCCAGATATGCAGCTCCGGATAATTTCATCATCTGCCATGTACGTTCTGTCATTCATGATTCAAGATGCAATAAGGAGTTTTACAGTTGCATTGCAAGATAAAAAAAATAATTTTCCCCTGCAAATAAAGGGTGATGCTTCTCATCGCTCCACCTGCAATTCAAGCAGGGAGTTTATTTTTTTCAGGTATTCATTCTCTTTTCTGACCGCCTCCTGCCTCAGCTCTTTCACCATGCTCTCCAGTTCCCCGATGCGCGCCATCATCTTACGCGTATTTTCATCCGCTGCTGCCTTTTTCTGCTCTTCCGCCCCTTCTTCCTCCACATAATAATACTTCAAAAAATTATGCTTCAGAATCCGGCTCACCTTTGCCAGCGTCAGCGCGTCAATCTTGTCGCGATTCATCATGTATGAAACCGAAGGCGGAGTCACGCCCAATGCCCGCGCCAGTTCAGAGCGGTTCATGTTTTTGCTTTTCAGCACCTCATCAATTTTGTTACCTATGCTGATAACAAGCTTTGTTTCGTTTGCCATATTTTTTTGTTTAAAAAATTAGTGTGGGCAAATATATTAAAAAATGTTTAAATATTTATGTCTGATTAAAAAATAATCTGTCCCGGCCAATTTAACCGCAATAAGCAGCCATATTACTAAAATTGAATGATATTATATGAAAACTATTTTGGCTTAAATACAAACAAACATACCTGAAACAGCAACTCTCAGTCGGCAAATGACAACTCTCGGTAAACAAATGTCTATAACGATTAACATTATGACTATACTGATTAAATTTATGACTATACCCGTTAAACTTATGTCTATGCTGTGTAAACGTATGACTATACCGCTTAAACTTATGACAAAGCCGGATTAACTTATGTCTATACCGGATAAACTTATGTCTATCCTCGCTAAAATTATGACTATCTGTTTTTAAAATATGATTAACGAAGTTGGCTATATTGAACCCTGTCCCAGCAAGATTACAGGGTTCTCCAGCAATCCTTTCAACGTTTGAAGAAACTGAGAGCCGGTAGCGCCATCCACAGCACGGTGGTCGCAGCTCATGGTCACCTTCATCACGTTGCCGGGAACAACAGAATTATTTCTCACTACTGGTTTCTGCTGAATACCTCCAATGGCAAGAATGCAGGAGTCAGGCGGGTTGATGATGGCTGTGAATTCTTCAATGCCGAACATGCCGAGGTTGGAAATCGTGAACGTGTTTCCTTCCCAATCCTTCGGCTGCAATTTTTTATCGCGCGCCCGCTGTGAAAAATCTTTTACTTCAGAATTTATTTGTGTCAGTGTTTTTGAATCTGCGAATCTAACAACGGGAACAAGTAATCCTTCTTCCACCGCAACCGCAACACCAATGTGAATGTGATTATTCATGCGGATGAAATCTCCATGCCACGATGCATTCACTTTCGGATGATGGCGCAATGTTGTTGCCACTGCTTTAATAATAATGTCGTTGAAAGAAACTTTCACTCCCATCACCGCGTTGATGCTTTCGCGCGCACGGATGGCATCGTCCATGTCAATCTCCATGGTGAGATAATAATGCGGAGATGATGATTTGCTTTCGCTCAAACGTTTGGCAATGGTCTTGCGCATCTGCGACAATGCAACATCCGTAAAACTTTCTTTTGTGACCGCTGCTGCTGAAACTGCCGATGCACCTGTGACAACATTAGCCGCTTTAAACCAGTCAATGTCGCGCTTAACTATTCTGCCGAAGTCGCCCGTGCCTTTCACGAAGTTCAGATTGATACCTTTTTCTGCAGCGAGCTTGCGTGCAAGCGGAGATGCTTTCAAAAGTCCTGAGTCGGGAGTCGGGAGTTCAGAGACAACAGGTACAGAAATTTTTTGCTCAACGGCAATTTCCTTTTTCACTTCTACTTTTTTGGTTTCCTCTTTCTTCACTTCCGTCTTTATTTCTTGCCCATTGCCAACTGCCTGTTGCAAACTGCCGACCTTTTTCTTCTCCTCCTCAAGCAGCTTCGAAAAATCTTCTCCTTCTTTACCAACAATAGCAAGCACTCCGTCAACAGGAGCGGCTTTGCCTTCGTCCACACCAATATAAAGCAGAACACCTTCCTGGTATGATTCGAATTCCATGGTGGCTTTGTCGGTTTCAATATCCGCAACAAGGTCGCCCGATTTTATTTTGTCGCCAACTTTTTTGTGCCACTTCGAAACAACACCTTCCGTCATGGTATCGCTCATCTTGGGCATTCTCACTATCTCCGCCATAGTTTTGTAGTTGATGATTCCTTCGAAATACAAATTTGTTACGAATGTACGAATTACGAAATCTTATTCTCCATTTCCTTAATCAAGGATATAAGGGTAATCTTTCTGCATGTAAACATCAGCATAAACTTCTGAAGCATCAGGGAACGGTGATTCTTCGGAGAAGCGAACGGATTCTTCTACCACATTTTTCACACGCTCGTTTATATTTTCAATTTCTTTTTCCGTTGCAATTTTTTTATCGAGGATTGTTTTCAGCACCAAGTCAACCGGGTCAACGGCTTTGTATTGTTCCACTTCTTCCTTGGTTCTGTATTTTCCCGGGTCGCTCATCGAATGTCCTTTGTAGCGGTATGTTCTCATCTCCAAAAGATAAGGACCTTTTCCACTGCGCGCATGTGCCACCACTTTTTCCATGGCAAGATGAACGGCTTCCACACTCATCCCGTCAACGGGTTCTGATGGCATGTCATACGCTGAACCAAGTTTGTAAAGGTCAGTGACATTACTTGTGCGCTCAACGGAAGTCCCCATGGCGTAATTATTATTCTCGATGATAAATATCACTGGCAGCTTCCAGAGCATCGCCATGTTGAGCGCTTCGTGAAATGCGCCCTGCCTCACAGCGCCATCACCCATATAGCAGACACAAACATTATCAGTGCCTTTATATTTTTCCGCAAAAGCGATTCCGGCTCCGAGAGGAACCTGCCCTCCGACAATTCCATGCCCTCCAAAGAAATGATGCTCAGAAGAAAACATGTGCATGGAACCGCCTTTTCCTTTTGAACAGCCGGTTGCCTTTCCATAAAGTTCCGCCATCACTGCATTTGCCGAAACACCTTTTGCGATAGCATGTGCGTGGTCACGATAGGCAGTTATCATTGCATCTTCGTGGCGAAGTACCGTCATTGCTCCGGCAACCACTGCTTCCTGCCCGATGTAAAGGTGACAGAAGCCGCGAATCTTCTGCATACCGTAAAGCTGCCCTGCGCGCTCTTCAAATTTGCGCATGAGCAGCATGTCTTCATACCACTTGAGATATGTTTCTTTGCTGAACGATTTTTTTGCCATGGAAATTGAGGGGGCAAATATAGACGAATAGGAAAAAAGATGTTCGCTTTTCGAAGCGTTAAAATTATTTCTCTAAGTCCTTCCTCGTGAACATGAGCGGAAGAAAATTTTTTATTCCTCTTGCCGAAATAATTTTTCCGGAGGATGATGACTTAAGCAAAATGCTGACGGGATGATTATGCAGCATTTCATATTCCGATATCACCTGGCGACAGGCACCGCATGGGGCAGCGGGATTTTGTGATGAAGAAGTTACCGCGATGTGTGTGATTTTCACACTGGGATTTTGCGCTGATGCTGCAAACAATGCCACGCGCTCGGCACATAATCCTGACGAGTAAGAAGCATTTTCCTGGTTGCTGCCACAGATTATTTTTCCGTCTTCAAACAACACCGCTGCCCCAACTTTAAATTCAGAATACGGAGCATACGCATTCTTTGCCGCACGTTCTGCTTCCAGAATTAAATTTTGTTCCGCACTGCCTAACTCAGTCACGGAATCATATTCAACGAACTCGGATTTTATTTCTTTCTTATTCATCGCGCAAAAGTACAACAGCATAGCATGCCACGCCTTCTTCCCTTCCGATGAAGCCAAGTTTTTCATTCGTAGTTGCTTTGATTGAAATTCTATCTACATCAATCTGCATCACATCAGACAAAGATTTTTTCATCGCGTCAATGTGCGGGGCAATTTTAGGTTTCTCCAGACACATCGTTACATCTATATTTTCGACAGCAAATTTTTTATGCGCAATCATTTCCATGACCTGCTTCAACAGAATACGGCTGTCAATGTTTTTGAATTTCGGTGAAGTGTCCGGGAAGTGTTTTCCGATGTCGCCAAGATTTGCCGCGCCCAGCAGGGCATCGCAGATGGCGTGAATAAGCACATCGGTATCGGAGTGACCGACTGCTCCCTTCAAGTGAGGAACAGAAATTCCGCCAAGCCGAAGTTCCCTGCCTTCAGCAAGTTGGTGAACATCAAATCCGAATCCGACTCTCATATATTTTAATCACCACAAAGTAAAAACAAAAAAGCACCCCAATGGCTGTCGGGATGCTTTCAACTGATTTATCAAATTATTATTCTGCCGGTTTCTCTTCGCTGTCTTTCTTCAATCCTTCGAAGTCAATGAGCAGGGTGAAGCGCAAAGTATTTTCGAGCGGGTGTTTTTGTTCTGTAGGAATCAGGTAAGCGAAATCAATTCCGAACACATTATATTTAACACCTGCACCCACCGTGAAATATTGCCTGTTTCCTTTGGTGGCTGCTTCGTGAAAATATCCTGCACGGATGGCGAACTGTTTATCATACCAGTATTCCAGTCCCATCGAATAATTGAACTCTTTTATTTCTTCTCCGAAACCACCGGGAGCATCGCCCCAAGATGAGAATATTGACGAGGCGACAGAAATGTTCGGGTCTTTACCATAGAGAACAACTTTCTGACCATTGGCAACGCTGTCGGAAGTTCCTGCCGCGTTTTTCAGATATACCGGAGGAGTGGGAACTAACAGTTTATTTACATCAGCCAGAAAGGCAAGAGAGTTGTATTCATCGAGGTCTGTCTTCAGTCCGGCACCTAGGCGGAAGTTCATGGGTATAAAATCCTTGTTTCCTGTTTCGGTGTAAGAAATTTTAGCACCGATGTTTGAAATATTCAACCCGGCTGTGAAAGCAGAATTTTTACTCGACATGAAATCAATTTCCTTGTTGTAGAACATCGAAATGTCTGCCGCAACAGATTTTCCTGAATGGGTGAAGTTGCCATCAGACAGCGGCACACCCCCGGTGAGGTTGGAATAAATATATCTCAGCGCAAGCCCGCCCGAGAATTCGTCACCGAGTTTCCTGGCGTAGGCGACCGAGACAGCAAATTCGTTCGGGTTAAAATCGCCTGTGACTTCCCCGTTGATATTGGTGAATGTAATGTTGCCGAGCGAGAAATAAATAAGGGAGATTCCCAGTGTCTGGTCGTTTTTAAGTTTCTTGTATCCGGCAAGGTATCCGAGATAAATATCGGGAACCAGTGCACGCAGCCAGGGTGTATAAGATAGAGATACACCTAAGTCCTTTTCAACAAATGCCAGCTTAGCAGCATTCCAGTGAATGGAGTTTGCATCGGCTGATGCTGCCACACCTGCATCTCCCATGGCGCCCGCGCGCGCATCAGGGGCAATGAGAAGGAAAGGAACGGCTGTGGTGATGGTGTTTAATGTACCTACAAGTGAGTCACGCGAAATGCCGCTGTTCTGTGCAGACAGATTTGCTGCAAGCAATGACAGGATAATTAATGATGCTGCGCTTTTTTTTAAGGTCATGAATCGAAAATTAATAGGTGAGCAAATATACGATAATAAGAATAAATAGTTTTCACACACTACAGGATTACTAACTTCTCCAGCTTGTCGGCAGTGAATCCGTCTGCTGTTTCAATACGGAGGCGGTAAATGTAAATTCCTCTGCCGATTTTGTCTCCGTAATCATCCCTGCCGTCCCACACCAAGTCGTCATTGCGGAAACCGTCACACACCATGTGCTTGTCAATGGTTTTAATGAGTTTGCCTGTGACGGTGAATATCTGCACCTGAACACTCATAGGCACACATGCACGGTTATGTTCGAATATAAACCGGGTGTGCGTGGTGAACGGATTGGGATAATTGTAAACATGCTGCAGGGTGATTTCCTTCGATGCGCTTACATAAAAATCAATGGTTGTTTCGGAGGAATTATTAAAAATATCCCACGCCTTCAATCTCAGCGTATGCCTGCCTTCGGATAGCAAGGCAAGCGGAAAATTCAATTTGCCTTTATTAGAGCTGTCAAGGTCTGTTTCGAAAAAATCATTCACCTTGTAGGATTTGTCGTTAACAAAAACGGTCATGTCGTGACCAATGCCGTTGCCAGTTGTGTTGATGCCGCTTTCGTCCGATATCACAGCGTAAACACTTGGATTGTCGTTAGTGATTCCGCCAGAAACAAATTTTTCGTCATTCATAAAAAGTTTTATCTGAGGTCCGCGCTTATCATCAACAACCGTGGTGTCGCTTCCAAATCCTCCGATAATTATGTTGTCATAATATCCCTTAGCATCCGTGACACCATTGTAAGCGTAATAGCTTATCCTACCAATGCCATAGTCGTAAGAAATATCCTTCGGCATGATGAACTTAAACGTGAACTTGCCGTTGGCAACGGTGGCTTTTCCTTTAAACAATATTTTATTCCTGAGCTTGAAAGGAATGATCGGACTATTGCCGGGATTGTTTCCAAGTGTATAATATGTGGCGGTTTTATCATATACTGATGGAATGAGAACCCCGTTGAAACCTGTCATTAACTGTCCGTTGTCATCACGTATTTCTCCACTCACTGTTACGCGCGTCAGTGCTTTCAATGTGTCCGGTGTTGCACTGATAACGACATTATTAATTTCAGTCGTAGCAATATTATACCTGGGGTAAGCCAGTTTCATAGCCGGGTCGCCAATAAGCAGGAAATTTTTTGTATTCAGGTTACGGTAATCATTCATAGTGAGCCGGACAATATCTCCGAGGGATGGCATGGAGTTATTATACGGCTCAAAAACAAATTTGAAAAAACTTTTGCACAAATCGAAATTGCTTCCGGAAAATGCAAGGCGGGTGGTGGTAAATAATGCTATGCCCCCGCCTTCCGGATTCAGGAAAACAAGTTCTCCGGCAGAATTTCGCTCCGGGTCGTCAACCCGGGTGAATTCACAGGTAGCCGTAAGGAAACAGGCGAGCCGGTTGAAATTTGTCCAACTGTTAATACCCTCAATGGTCAAAACCCTTTCATGCGCCAGTCCGATTTCGCCCCCGTGACCGATGTAAGTGTCAAGCAGGTTTCCGCGCTGCACACGCTGCAAAAATGCCTGCTCGGCATCAGGGAAACGTTCGCCTCCGGGTGTTGATATTTGCTGGTAAGCGTCAAAATAAATTTTATCAATGTTATACCAGGGATACGTAGTGTCAACTTTTGTGGCAAGCGATTCTGCCTGCACAAGATGCGTACCTCCGTCTTCATCATCAGCAATAAATGTAACGATGTTCCTCCATTCTCCAAACCCTGTGGTTGCCGAGTTGCAGTTTGCCGGATTGGTTGAATTGACACCGTTGGTTGCATAGTTGATAATTTTATCCACAGCAGAAGTTGCTTCGGCAACAGTTTTGACTGGAAGCCGCCCTATGCCGATATCAACCAGTGCAGAAATATCACCGTCTGCCCAGTTTCCCTCCGTGCTGTCGAGATATCCGAAAAAATTATCCGAAATAAATGTGGATGTAGGGTTAAGTGAGTTGTCTGACTGATACGTGATCACAAAATTCGTGTTGTTGTAAATCCTGTACTTGTTATCGTATGAACCATCTCCGAAGAGGAGAAGATATTTCGGAAGCAAGACGTTGTTAAGATTTCTGTTATAAAGCATGCGCATAAAGTCCCGTATGGCTGAAACATCCTGTGAGCCAGAAGAAAATTCGTTGTATATCTGCTCAGGAGTTACAACTGCAACTGTCATTGCATCGTGTGTGTGATGATGTTTGCCAAGCCGTTGTGCCTCTGTTAGAAAAAGCGGATGCGTTACAATAACCAAATCAGCAGACATAACGGAATGAAGGTTTTGATTTTGCACTGCTCCCACAGGTCGGGGTGTTAAAAAGAAACTGCCGGAGAAAGAAATAAATTCTCTGAGAGAATCCGTGGGTACCCGAAAAACAAAATTGCTTCCGGAAAATGTTCCCTGCTGCCTTCTAACGTTAACCGGGTCAGTGACATCCCAGACAATGTTTGACGGACCAACGCCTGAAACAGTGAACTCGCTTATATTCCCGGCACCCGTGCATGCCGCATTCCGGAATTCCATCTGGGTGTTATACATGGACAGTTGACGCATGGCATTAAACTCAAGGTAATTGAGCCAGCCCTGAGAGGAGGAGGAAAGCGGGTTGAAAATCATCCGCGCAGTAAAGTCCGAAGATGCAACATTGAAGCATGTATTACTTATGGATTCATTGGCACATGGACCATAATATAAATCAGGCACAGGGCTTACTGTCTGAGTTAACACCGGAAATCCGTTTATGTAAAAATTAAAGGAAGAGCCGGGAGGAGTTGAAACTGTGCGCGCCAGAACATCACTCCTCATACAAACAGGATTGGACGTAACAATGTTCGGGAAGGAAACATTAATATCTTTTGTTGTGTTTACTGGGTCGAATCCTTCACCATACCACTCTTTACCCGACTTCACGCAGTTCATCAAGTCCACCTCATGGAGTTTGAAGTCATTGAACGTGTTTACAAAATTTGTGGCGGGCTGCGTAGCTGAATACTGTAATTGAATTCTGCTTCCCAAACCGGCATCGGCAGTGATGAAATAATATGTTGTATCAGAATAGTAATTATCGCGGTGATGAAACAAACTGTCGGCAGAAGAATAGTTCCATTTCAATTGACCTTTGCCATAAAACAGAACATAGTCACCTGAGCCAAAACTCCCGTCACTTTCTCCGCTGACATAAATTGCATTTTCAACAAGGTCATCATTTCTCGGAATGCTGTTGGCAAACGGCAGCATGCCTCCACCGCTTCCGTAAACA
>DATDOJ010000421.1:0-12253 GCA_035293345.1 Bacteroidia bacterium | reverse complement strand
AATTTGCTAATTGCCAATTGCCAATTGCAAACTTTTGTTTCTTGTTTGCCTTTTGCTTTTTGCCCTTTGCCTATTTGCAAGGACAAGTTCCGCAAGGCATAAACTACCAGGCCGTGGCGCGCAACACTGTCGGAAATGTTTTGGTGAACCAAACCATCACCGTGCGGCTCACTGTTGAGCAGGGCATGAGCGGCACTCCGCTTTACGTTGAGGTGGACACCGCTACCACAAACCAGTTTGGTTTGTTTACCATTAAGCTCGGAATGCAAAACGCTGTGAGCGGAACTTTCTCTTCCATTGCATGGAGCACAGGCGACAAATGGCTGAAGGTTGAAATGGACCCTGCTGCCGGAAACAGTTTTACAAACATGGGCGAATCGCAATTGCTCTCTGTTCCTTATGCTTTGTATGCTGCCAACGGAACTCCGGGACCGACCGGAGCAACCGGAGCAACAGGCGCGACAGGCGCAACCGGAAATACCGGAGTTGCAGGAGTGACTGGAAACACTGGCGCAAACGGTGTCACAGGTGCAACGGGTAACACAGGAGCAACTGGCACTGCCGGTACAACAGGTGCAACCGGAAATACAGGAGCAACAGGAAGCACAGGTGCCACTGGCGCAACCGGTGCTACAGGAGCGCAAGGAATAACAGGACCTACCGGTCCCACTGGCGCAACAGGTGCAACAGGCGGACCCGCCAACCTAAGCGGCACTTTAAACTACGTAATAAAATTTACTCCCGATGGAGTTACCGGAGGCAACTCTCAGATTTTTGATGACGGAACTAATGTTGGAATCGGAACGGTTTCTCCTGCATCAAAGCTGCATATAAAAGGAACCACGAATGCTTCGCAATTAATTATTGATGCTAACAGTACACAGAGTAATACAAACCCGCTGATAAGATTACGCGATAACTTAGGAACTGATTTGCTTTGGATTCATTCTGACGATACAAGCAATACATTTATAGGCCTTAATGCGGGGGCAGCTAACAATTACAGCTCATTAAATTCAGGAGGTTCAAATACATTTATCGGCTCAGATGCCGGAAAGTCCAATACCACGGGACATTGGAATACAGCCATTGGATTTCAGGCTTTCTATTCTAATGATATTTCTTGGGCTAACACCGCAGTCGGTACAAGTGCACTGTATTCCAATACTTCGGGAAATCATAACGTTGCTAATGGATATGAGGCACTTTATTATAATACAACAGGAAATTACAATATTGCAATCGGAGAGCGAGCCCTTTATTCTAATGTTTCCGGAAGCGAAAATATTGCTATTGGGGTGGGAGCTCTTTTATCACACACCGCATCAACCGGCTATAATGTTGCAGTAGGATACTTAGCGCTTGGTTATGATACTTCGGGTGGCGGAAATACGGCAGTAGGACAACAGGCACTTGAATCAAATAAGAGCGGAAATCAAAACACTGCAGTGGGGCAGAGTGCTCTGACAATGAATACTACAGGAACAAATAACACTGCATTAGGCGCTTCTGCTGGTAATAATGGTGTGGGAACAGAAACAAATACAACAACTTTGGGATACTATACCCAAATGGGCCCTAGCAATACAGTGCGAATTGGCTTTGGTGTAATATCTATTGGCGGTCCTCAAAACTGGACAAACACATCGGATGCAAGAATAAAATTTGATGTAAAGGAAAATATTCCCGGGTTAGAGTTCATTAACCTGCTGCGTCCCGTTTCCTATAACAAAAACTTGAAGAAAGAATTTGAGGTTATTGGAGGGAAAGATTTCCCTGTCTTATCACCGGACAGTACCTACGAGACGATGCGTTACTCCGGCTTCATTGCACAGGAAGTAGAAGAGGCAGCAAAACAAATCGGTTATGATTTCAGCGGAGTGGATGCACCTAAGAATGACAAAGACCTTTATGGCTTGCGCTATGCTGAGTTTGTTGTGCCTCTTGTAAAAGCCGTACAGGAACTCTCCAATCAGAATGAAGAGTTCAAAAAAGAAAATGCGGAGTTGCTCAAACGCATCGAAGCGTTGGAGACCTGTCTTCCACCGCGCATGGCAAACAACAACGGCAGGCAGGAAAAATAATTTTCCCTTCACTCCAGCCGTTCCACCGCCCAGCCCGTGTCAGCCGCCTCGCGAAGCACATTATGCCTGCGCTTATATTTTTTTTCAATATAGCGCACCACTCTCGAAGGAGGATACTTGCGCTTGCCCCAGTCGGCCTGTTCAATAAACAGGATTTGCCCTTTTTGAAGAGCTATAATTCCGCGAAAAACTTTAGAGCTGCCGCCACGCCCGCGCCAGGTCTTGGTTTCCATTTCTTCTTTTGTTATTAACCTCATAATTTTATTTATTTATAGCATTGGCTTGTTAAAAGCTTAAATTTTATAATGCATAATTGTAAACAAGAGACAAAATTAACACTATAAGTGACAAAATTATGAAAATAAAATACGAAATAGTCACAATAATAGACAAGTTACTGAAAATAAAAGACCAAACACCCACAATAATAGCCCACATACACACAATAAAAGACATATTAACGACAACAAAAGTAAACAAACCAGATGATTTTTCCGCAAAAAAAACCCCCCCGGCTAAACATCGGGAGGGTTTCAGCTAAAAATTAATTGTTAAGGATTTACAATCTCATCCGGACCGCGCTGCGGAAACAATGCGTCCAGCGCATCGAAAAACGAATCGGCACCGGGCAGCCCGTTTTCTTTACCTCTTTTTGCCGCAAGCCGTCCTTCGCCTGCATAGTCATAAGCAAAATGCTCGCTGTTCAGTTGCATGTCTTCTATCATTTCAATCAGCGTCAGCGCAAGCCCTTTCATTTCGGTTAAGTTGTTATGAATGAAATAATGTTTTTCCGAATCGGCATCGCTCACCACCGTTTGCGATGGCTTGAGCGCAGGATAATTATTTTTATTGGCATAATAATAATCGTTGAACGCCTTTCGCTGCACACCCACGCTGACAGCCGCCTGGCGCTCATCCTTGGTGAGTGCAGCGTTGGTATCGTTCATCGTGGTGGCTTGTGCAATGGCAGCATTGATTTTTACTTTCAATGTATCAATATCTAATTGCACAATGTTTTGCGGAGTAGGATTGAATGGCATATTGATTTGCTTTAAGAGTTAAACACTCGTTGATTGGTGAGAGCAAATGTAGGCATTAATTTGAATAACCCAAACAAGCCGGAAAATATATTCTCGGTAGTGGCTCAATTGGATTTTTTTACTAAAAAATATAGCCATTCGCCTACGGACGAATCCGTCCTTTGGCGGACAGATTCACAGATTATTTCTTGATTTAATTTTTTAATCTGTGAATCAGTGGCAAATATTGAACTGAGCCGCTGCCTTATTTCACCAATGTTCCCGAAAGGCGCATGAGGATTATCTCGGCAATCTTGCTGTCGCAGCGTGCGTCAATCAACCGCGCCAAAGCAATGTTCAAACTTTCCTGTGCCTGCTTCACTTGCAGTGAGTTGGCGCTGCCGAGGCGGAAACTTTCTGTGTAAACCGAAGCGTTCTCGCGTGCATAGCCGATGTTATCTTCTTCAAGTTTTAAACGGCTGCCGGAATTTTTAAAATGCTCAAACGCTATAATTAAATCTGCATTGAGAGTATGGGTTGTTTGCTCGAATAATAATTCTGAGTTGAGCAATCCGAGTTTTGCATTACGGATTTGCCTTGACGTGTTGAAGCCGCTGAACAAATTATACCGTGCTGTGATTCCGAATTGCAAACCAGTGTTTTGGTTTCGTACAAAAAATCCCGCATCATTTTTATTGTCAGAAAATAAATATCCGGCATTGCCCGAAATCAAGGGGAAGCGCTGCCCCTTTATTTCGTTCAAGGTGTATCGGCTGATGCTGATATTTTTTTCAATGCTCTGCAACTGAAAGTTACTTGTGAGATTGCTTTTGAGTGAAGCGTAATCAGGATTGTAATTGATTATGATGGTGTCTGCAACTGTGTAATTGCTGTCAACGGGAAAAACAAGAAGGCGGTTGAGTTCAGTCCGCGCGTTAATCAAATTTTCCTGCTGCTGAAGTATGGCTGCCTGCTGCGCGTTCAAATCCACTTTCGATTGAAGGAAGTCGAGCTTGGAAGAAGAACCGATGTTGTATTTTTTTTCTGCAATAGAGAGACGGTCTTGATAGAATACAAATGATTCCTCCAGCGCTTTCAGCAACTGGGTTTCTCTAACCACACCGTAATATGTTTTATAAACTTCTTCAATCACACTCTCCATCTGAATTTTCAAATCAATCTTGCCCTGCTCCGATAACGTTTTCAGTTTGTCGTAGGATGCGAACATTTTCATTCCGTCAAACAAAACCCAGTCGAGCGCCACACCTGCGCTGAGGATGGTTTGCTTCGCCCCGTCTTTATTTATTTCTGTTCCGTTGGAATATTCCTGCTTCGTGGAATTGGTTGAAGAAGTGTATGCCCCCGCTGCATCCACCTGCGGCAACATTCCCGCGTTACCGGCTGACGCATCATTATTTTTTATTTCACTTGTGTTGCGTGCAATACGGATTGAAAAATTATTGCTCATGGCGCGGTCAATCGCATTTTCAGGCGTGAGTACCTGCTGGCTGAATGCAGATGAGCAAGTCAGCAGAAAGAAGAAAAAAATAATTCTACTCTTCATGCGCAACTTCTTTTTTTCGTGAGAGATAGGAATACATGGCAGGAATTACATACAGTGTAAGGATGAGCGAAAACAATACACCTCCCACCACAACAATTCCCATAGACATCCTGCTCTTTGCTCCTGCACCAATGGCAAGAGCAATTGGCATGGCGCCAAGCACCGTTGCCAAACTCGTCATCAGGATAGGTCGGAAGCGCGAGACAGCGCCTTCAATAACTGCTTTTGATTTTTCCACGCCACGCCCGCGAAGCTGGTTGGTGAACTCCACAATGAGGATTCCGTTTTTGGTGACAAGTCCGATGAGCATGATGATTCCAATCTGGCTGAAGATGTTCAGCGTCTGGTTGAAGTACCAGAGGGAAATCAGCGCTCCGCAAATAGCAAGCGGAACAGTGAGCATGATGATGAGCGGGTCAATAAAACTTTCGAACTGGGCTGCAAGCACAAGGTAAATCAATACCAGCGCGAGAAGAAAAGCAAACAACACATTGGAACTGCTTTCTGAAAAATCACGCGAAGGTCCTGTGAGAGCCGTGGAGAAACTTTCATCGAGCACGGCTGCCTTTATTCTGTCCATCTCTTTTATTCCATCGCCAATAGTGAAGCCGGGAGCAAGCCCTGCGGAAACTGTAGCAGACGGGTAGCGGTTGTAGTGATACAACTGCGGAGGACTGCTCACTTCTTTTACGGTAATGACATTGTCTAACTGGATTAATTCTCCCGAAGAATTGCGCACATAAAATTTTGAGAGGTCATACGGGTCATCTCTGTCTGCGCGGTCAACCTGCCCGATGACCTGGTATTGTTTTCCCTGCATGATGAAATATCCGAACCGCTGTCCGCTCAATGCAAGCTGCAGCGTCTGCGCAATATCGCTCACGGAAATTCCCATGCTCCTTGCTTTTTCCCGGTTGATGGTGATGGATAATTCCGGCTTGTTGAATTTCAGGTTTACATCCACACCCGCTCCCTGGAACACTTTACTCTTATTTGCTTCTTCGAGGAATTTCGGAACCATGCTTTCGAGTTTTGAAAACTCCTGGTTCTGCAAAACATACTGAACTGGCAACGAACCGCGCGGACCTCCGCCAGCCGAAATGGTTTGCTCCTGCACAACGAAGACACGCGCTTCCGGCATCTGCCGTGCGATGCGTGAAAGCTGGTCAGCAATCTGCTGTTGCGAACGGTCGCGTTGGTCGGGCGTTTTCAATACGAGTCGGACAAAGCCCGTGTTCACAGCTCCGGAGCCGGCAAACCCCGGTGCAGTGACCGTGAGCAAAATATTTTTTTCGGGAACTGAATCCTCAACAACACCGGCAAGACGCAGCAAAAAATTATCCGTGTAATCATACGAAGCCCCTTCGGGACCGGTAACGAGCATGCGAAGCCAGTTGCGGTCTTCGATGGGCGCCAATTCGCTCTGCAGCATTTTTCCCATGGCGAAAATTAAAACGATAGCCACTGCGAAGATGACAAACGCCCAGCGCTTTACTTTCATAAACTGCACGAGCGAATTTTGATAGGCAGTATTGAGTTTCACGAAAAACGGTTCCGTCATATCATACAAGCGCGAATGTTTTTTATCCTTCCTGATGAGACGTGCGCTCAGCATGGGTGTCAGCGTAAGAGACACGAATGCAGAAATCAAAACCGCCCCAGCCAGCACCACACCGAATTCGCGAAACAATCTCCCGACAAATCCTTCGAGGAAAATCACCGGCATGAAGACAGCGGCAAGTGTGACGGATGTGGATATAACAACAAAAAATATTTCTTTCGTTCCTTCAATCGCTGCTTTGTGAGGAGTTAAACCGCGTTCAACTTTTTTAAAAATATTTTCCGTCACCACAATGCCGTCATCCACCACCAGACCTGTGGCGAGAACGATGGCGAGCAGCGTCAACACATTTATAGAAAACCCCATGAGGTACATGATGAAACATGAACCGATGAGTGAAACCGGAATGTCAATCAGCGGGCGGAATGCAACACGCCAGTCGCGGAAGAAGAAATAAATAATCAGCACTACGAGTATGATAGCGATAAGAAGTGTTTCGCGCACTTCGGAAAGTGATTTGCGCACGAAGCGTGTGTTGTCAAGAGCGATGCCGAGTTTGATGTCTTTCGGCAAATCCTTTTTCACCTGCTCCACGCGTTTGTAAAACTCATCGGCAATGTCAATGTAGTTGCTGCCGGGCTGAGGAATAATGGCTACGCCAATCATCGGTGTGCCCGACTGGCGCAAAATGGTTTCTTCGTTTTCCGGTCCGAGTTCCGCGTTGCCGACATCGCGGAAGCGAATCAACCGGTCACCGCTGTTCACGATAATCATATTGTTGAAATCATTTTCCGAACGCAGCAAACCGGTGGTGCGAACGACAAGTTCCGTTTTATCTCCGGCAATTTTTCCTGCGGGCAATTCCACGTTCTCCCTGTCGAGTGCATTTTTTACATCCATCACCGTGAGGCGGTGTGCGGCAAGGCGTGACGGGTCGAAGCGAAGCCGCATGGCATATTTCCGCTGTCCCCAAATCTGTATGTTGCTGACTCCGGGAATCGTTATCATCTTCTGCCCGATGACATTCTCCGCATAGTCGCTCAGGTCAAGTGTGTTTCGCGTGTTGCTTTCAACGGTGAGGGAAATAATTGCATCAGCATTCGCATCCGATTTATTCACGATGGGCGGACCATCGAGGTCGCGCGGTAAATTCCGTGATGCCTGTGAGACCTTATCACGCACATCGTTGGCAGCAGCTTCGAGGTCGGTGCTTAGATTAAATTCAACCGTGATGTTACTTGTTCCCTGGTTGCTGGAGGACGAAATGGAACGGATGCCCTGTATTCCGTTAATGACTTTTTCCAGCGGCTCGGTGATTTGCGATTCAATTACATCAGCGCTCGCACCGGGATAAGAAGTCCGTACATTAATTACGGGCGGGTCAATGGAAGGATATTCTCTCACACCGAGAAACGAATAACCGATTGCCCCGAAGAGCAAGATGACTAATGACATCACGATGGAAAGAACCGGGCGCTTAACGCTGACTTCACTCAGATTCATAAACGCGCTTTATTTTAGAACAGTAAATTTTACGGGGCTTCCTTTTCTCACCTGCAAAACACCGGTGGTGAGAACCGTGTCGCCTGCGGATAAACCGCTGAGCACTTCCACTTTGTCCTGCGTTCTCTCTCCGGTTTCAATATTTATTTCATCCACGATTCCGCTACGGCTCACGAAGACCTTTTTTCCTTTCAGTACCGGAACCACACTTTCGGTGGGAATAAGAAAGGCGTTGTCGGAAATGTTCACTACGATTTCAATGTGAACGAATGCCCCGGGATAAAGCGTCTTGTCTTTGTTCGCAGCATACGCACGGATTTTAACACTGCGTGTTGAAGCGTCAATCATGGGTTCGATGGCGGCAATCTCCGCTTCGTAGCTCTTTCCCGATTCGCCAGAGAAGAATTTTATTTTATCACCCTGTTTAATGTAAGCGAGATATTTTTCCGGAACAGCAAAATCAATTTTCACCGGGTTCAATTGCTGAATGGTTGCAATCACCGTGCTGGCGTTCACATAATTTCCCTCGCTGATATTTTTCAGCCCGATGCTTCCGCTGAAGGGAGCATGTATTTCCGTCTTGGCAATCTGTGCGCGTGTGAAATCAATATCCGACTCAATGTTTGAAGCCATCGTCTCATTAATTTCAAATTCTTCTTTGCTGATTCCTCCAATCCCGACAAGTTTTTTCTGCCGCTCTAATTTATCGTTGGCAAGTTTTAATTGCGCGTTCAGCTTTTTCATGCCCGCCTGCAAATCGGCATCGTTAATCTTCACTAACAAATCGCCCTTGTTCACCATACCGCCTTCTTTGAAACGGATGAGTGTAATTTTTCCGGCAATCTCAACGCGCAGTTCCGCTTCTTCGCTGGCGTAAATGGTTCCGTTGCTCTGAACAATGTTTTCAAAACGCTGCGGCTTCACCACGAAGCCCGTGACAGAAACCGGTGCATTGAACCCTTTTGCCGGAGCAGGAATATTTTTATTTCCCGGGAAGAAAAAGAACTTCAACACAACTAAAGCGAATGCTCCAGTTAAAATGACAATTAATATCCGTAATGTTTTCATACATGTAAAATTAAAAAAACGCAGCGCGCAAAAGTAGCGATTGAAAGCGGACAAAAAGATTCAACACAGAGTTCGCAGAGAAAATTGGAGTTACACAGAGTCCCGCAAATAAGGGAATTAAAAATCTCTGTGAAACTCTTGAAACTCTGTGCTCTCTGTGTTTAAAAAATTCAACTGAAAAATCCGGGTTTATGAATTCATCTCACGATTATGCGGCTATAATTTTCTATGGTGCAATCTGTCTTAAAAAACCGAAGGGACATCCCGATAGCTATCAGGACATCCCTTCGTCCGACTATAACTTTCCTTCTCCATCAGCCAGCGGGTGGCGGTGGAGGGGGCGGAGGCGGACTGGTATCAACCGTGTAACCCCAGTCGCCAAGCCGGTGCTCCTCACCGAGAAACTTGCCGGTGAGGCGGTTGCGGAACTTGCGGACATAGTTAATAATTGTTCCTATGGTCGCTATGTTCTGCCCGGCACCGATTCCGAGCGCGTTGTCGCGTCCTTCGGTGGCGGTTTCCGCATCTCTGTGCAATTGCTCCGACTGGTCATCCGCGGTCGTTGCGGTTGAAAGCAAAGCATCCATTGCCGTTACATCTGCATTATCGAGCGGACTTGCAGGTCCGTCAACAAGATGTTTTGCAGCAATGTCTTTCCCAAGCTTCATCAGCTTTTTGGCTTTGCGCGGGATTTCTATTCTCACATTTCGTCTTGACATCGTTCTTACCTCCTTTCCATGAACGGCTCATGCAACGGCACAATGTCTTTCACACCGGGCATTGTGTGCTGTGCGCCCTGCCGGTTGCGGCTCTTCGCCATGTGAATCCCGGTCATACATTTGTTCATGGTAATTGCTTGTGTCATATTTTTTTGTTTTATGTTTTTGCTTAAGTATAACATCGTTGGTTTTATTTCTGTCCTGATAACGATTTCTTCAGAATAATAGTATCATTACAAATGGCATACCAAAGAATATAAATTCCGTGCAATCACCGTCAAACTTCATGAAGACGCAATCGCGCTCCCTGCAAGGAAAGCAGGCGGGATGGTTCTTTATTGAACATGAGCCAAAAACAAAATTCAGCGAGGTTTTTCGTTTGTCCCCTGAGGTAACAATGTTGTTACCTCAGGTAAAAACTATCGCGGGAGTGGTAACAACCCTGTTACCTGTGCCGACAGCATTGTCGGGAGTGTTGACAACCTTGTCGGGTGTGGTGAAAACTATTTCAGGTGTGCTGACAACGTTGTTACCTGTGCCGGCAGCATTGTCAAGGGTGCTGAGAACATTGTCGGGAGGCATGAGAAGGTTGTCGGGTGGGCTGACAGAGTTTTTATTTGGTTTGAAAACCTTTTCACCTAAGGGACAAACGTTTTTTCGTATTAAAAATATTTGTCTTATCATTGTATCATAATTTTAAATCTGAATGGAATGAAAAAAATTACTCTAACTCTCTTGTCAATTATTTTTTCTCTGCAAACTTTTTCGCAAGCACCAGATTGGCTTTGGGTAAAAAATGCAGGAGACAACTACACAACTGAAGGAAGAAGTGTTGCCACAGACGCTAACGGAAATGTTTACGCAACTGGTTATTTTAAAGGTCCTGTATTAACTATAGGTAGTATTCCCTTGACAAATATAGGTGCAGGAAAAGAAATTTTTATAGCGAAGTACGATTCCTCAGGAAATGTGTTGTGGGCCAGAAGCGCTGGCGGTTATAGCGATGACGAAGGTGTTTGCACAACGACAGATATAAATGGTAATGTTTATGTGGTTGGATATTTTCATAGTTCGTTTTGCATTGTTGGAACTGATACTTTGTTTAATTATGGTATGTTTATTATAAAGTATGATGAGAACGGTAATAAGCTTTGGGCAAAGGATACACCTGGATATTATGATTTGGCAAATGGAGTGGCTACAGATGCTAACGGTAATGTTTATGTCACAGGAGAGTTTAGTGGTTTTCTCGTTTTCGGTTCTGATACTTTGGTTTCTGATACTGTTTCAGTCGCTGACCTTTTTCTTTTGAAATACGATTCTTTGGGTAATGAGCTTTGGGCAAAAGGTTCGGGCGGCAATTGCCATGACAAAGGTTATGGAATTTCTGTAGATGCAAGTGGGAACATTTGTATGATTGGTAATTTTTATAGTGATACCCTTATTTTAGGAAGCACCATTTTAATCGGCAACGGTTCATTGAATCCCTATGACATTTTTATTGCCAAATATGATTCTTCCGGTAATGTATTGTGGGCTAAAAAAATTGGCGGGAATAGTACAGATTTAGCAGGCGGAATTACAACAGACGGTATGAATAATATTTTCATAACGGGTTTGTGCAGAAGTTCCACTGTATCTTTTGGCAGTTTTACTTTAGCTGGTGTAGGCGTTTTTACTGCAAAGTATGATCCGTCAGGTAATATCCAATGGGCAAAAAAAACGGGGAATGGTGAATCATTGAGTAGCATTAGTTTAGATGTTAATGGGAATGTACTTATTACAGGTTCTTTTTATGGATCAATTAGCTTTGGCAGCATTACTTTAACTACTCCCGGAATTTTCTATCTGTTTGTTGCCAAGTACGATGCTTCAGGTAATGCATTGTGGGCAAAAAAAGTGGGTAATACTCAAGGAACACATGCCAACAGCATATCAACAGATTTTTCCGGAAGTGCTTATGTTACCGGTTGGACAAGTGATGACACTCTGGCTTTTGACAGCGATACCTCATTTAAACCGGGAGGAGGATATTATTTTTTTCTGGCGAAACTTGGACCTCAGGCTGTAGGCATTAATGAACCCACTAACGCATCTAACGTTTCTCTTTTCCCCAACCCCGCCACCACAGAAGTAAAAATAAACTTTGGCAAAGCAGCACGCTGCAATGTGCAACTCTGCAATACACTTGGAGAATGTGTGATGAGCAAAGCCCTCACCCCCAACCCCTCTCCTGCAGGAGAGGGGAGCGCTTCGATTGATGTGTCGAAGTTTGTTCCGGGAATTTATTTCATCACGGTAACGGATGAGCAAGGAAATAAAATCGTAAGGAAAGTGGTGAAGATGTAATCAGCGAATCACGGCAATACTGCCGATACGCTTGGTATATTCATTCAGCAGCATGTAAACATAAACATCCTTTGCTACAACTTGTCCCATTCTTTTCGTCACCATTCATTTCATAACTTTGCATAAACAATTTTTAAAACATCATGCAGCTACAGCACTATAAATATACGCGCATAACCATTGACGCGGAAATATGTTTCGGCAAGCCCGTTGTCCGCAGCACACGCATGCCGGTATCTTCCCTGCTGGATTATCTGAGCAGCGGTATGACAGCGGAAGAATTAATAAAACAATTTCCCTTCATTGAGCAGGCAGACATTTCCGAAGCGCTTGCTTTTTCCGCTTCCATGATGCAGGACAGCTTCATACCATTAAAGCGGTCTGCA
>DATDOJ010000420.1:0-2444 GCA_035293345.1 Bacteroidia bacterium | reverse complement strand
CCGGCTTTCATTGTCGGCATCGGTTCGTGGTTCTATCGTTATGATTTGATGCTGCTGCTCTACAGCACCACGGAACACGTCAGTGAATCGGCAGTGGTGTTCGGCAAACTCATGTTTTGTTTCATACCCATTTCTGCTTCTTATATTTTCGGAACGCTGCTCACGGCAAACGGAAACCTGAAGCAACTGAATCTTTTAGCCGGCTCGGGCATGCTCATCAATATTGTTCTCAACCTGTATATGATTCCATTATTTCAGGCGGAGGGTTCTGCGGTTTCGAGTTTGCTCACGCAGTCGCTCATGGCGGTGGCGCAAATCATAATGGTGAAACAGATTTTTAAATTCAGGATTAACTACAAACTTATTTTTTCCATCCTGCTTTTTCTTGTGCTCACGGTTTTCATCTGCTGGTTCAGCAAACAGGTTATTTCATACTGGGCAGCCGGATTGCTTGTTGCGGGAGCCGCGTGTTTAATGGTGGCTTTTCTGTTCAGGATTATCAGCTTAAAAAACATCTACCGCCTCGTACGCTACGAATAACGCCTGTTTCAGGTGTGGCGCTGAATGGGTGCATTTCCTATCTTTGACACCCTTTGAAAAAAACCGAAACGGAAAATATGGAAAACAATTTCAGGACATCGAATTTACCCGCATTGCTATGGAAGTGGCGGATACATCTTTTGGTAATCATCTTAGTGAGCGGAACAGGAGCATTTATTTTTTCCGGTCCACAGTTCATCAAGCCGTTGTATAAATCGGAAGCGATTCTTTATCCTTCTAATTTGATTCCCTATTCAACAGAAAGCCCCACCGAGCAAATGCTTCAACTGCTTCAGTCGTCCGACATCCGCGACAGCATTGTCAATCATTTTAAGTTGATGAAGCATTACGAAATTAATCCTTCGGCAACCAAGTTCCCGCGCACGGAACTTTACAATGTATATTCCGATAACGTGAAGTTTTCACAAACGGAATATGAATCGGTTCGCATTGAAGTTTGGGACACCGACCCTGAACTTGCAGCAAAGATGGTGTCTGAAATTATTAACCTGTTTAATTTTAAAGCGAGAAGTTTGCAACGAGGCAAGTCGCGTGAATTGGTCATCATTGGACAGAATCTGCTCGATGCCAAAACCAATGAAATTGATTCCTTGTCGCGGATGCTCAGGCAAATAACAGATGAGTACAACATTGTTGACTACCAGGCGCAGGTGAGCGCGCTGATGCGTGCGTATTACCGCGCGGTTGCAGATAAGAAGTCGCCTTCCGCACTGGAAGAAATGAGAGGAGTGATGAAAAACCTGCGTGAGCAGGGAGAACGTTTCAACGCACTGCGCGAAATGATTGACCGCGCAAACATTCACCACAATGAATTAAAAATAGAACTTGAAATCGCCAAGAGGGATGTAGATAAAGAACTTTCTTATTCGAACACGGTCGCCTATCCGCTGCCGGAAGAAAAGAAATCATATCCATCGCGAATGCTCATTGTCATAGTGGCTGTTTCTGTTTCTTTCCTTCTTGCATTAATGCTCATGGCTGCGGTGGATAACATTGATGAAATAAAATCTTCTGTCCGCTCCGGGAAGAAGTCATGACTGACACAATAAAGCTTCGCTGGTTTTATATTATCTGCGGACTCTTTGCAGCACTGTCCGCAGTTGCCGTTGCCAACGAATTTTTCTGGTACATCCTGATACCTGTCGGGCTGCTCATTATTTATCTCGCTTTCTATTCCATTGACACACTCATGTTTCTTGTGGTGCTGTCCACTCCGCTGGCGGTGAATTTAAAATATGAGGATTTTAATTTAGGTGTCAGCATTCCCAGCGAGCCGCTCATGTTCGGCATCATGCTTTTGTTTCTTTTCAAAATATTGCAGGGCGAAAATTTCGACAAGCGTGTGTTCTCTCATCCTGTAACCATTGCCATCGTCATCAACCTTGCCTGGCTTGGCATTACCGTTCTTACAAGTTCAATGCATTTGGTTTCTGTCAAGTTTATCACAGCGCGAATCTGGTTCGTCACGGTCTTTTATTTTCTTGGCACTCAACTCTTCAAAAATATCAGCAACATCAAACGCTTTGTGTTCATCTACTGCATTCCGCTTGTTGTGGTAATCATTTACACTATCGTTCGTCATGCTGAAAACGGCTTCACCCAGAAAACCGCCAACTGGGTGATGATTCCTTTCTATAACGACCACACCGCCTATGCTGCAGCGCTTGCGCTCTTTATGCCCTTGCTGCTCGGTATGTCCTTCGACAAAACAGTTTCCGGTACGAAAAGATTTTTCACGTTTCTCTTATTTCTTGTTTTCGTCACAGCGCTCATCCTCTCCTATACCCGCGCTGCCTGGATGGGAATTGTTGTGGCGATAGTGTTCTATTTTTTACTTCACCTGAAATTAAAATTCCGGTCAATTGTTTTTCTCGCACTTTGTG
>DATDOJ010000419.1:0-4536 GCA_035293345.1 Bacteroidia bacterium | reverse complement strand
TTTTCAATTATTGTTGTCAGCGGTGTGGTGATGTGCAGCGAGCCATTTTCCAATTTCAGATTCGAGACACCGTAATACTGCATGCAAATCTGTTTAGCATCAGCTCCCGGCAGCACGATGAAATTATATTTGAGCGAGTTGTCTTTACCGTTCACTTCCAAATCAATTCCGTCATAAAGGTTTTTGTAATAGACCATCGAATAGTCATACGCCTTGCTTGCCCAGCGCGCAGGATTGTTGCCGATAAAATAGTTTGAGTAATTGCTGCTTTTTTTCTGTGAAGAAACTCTCACACCCGGTAGTGAGTTCTTCAGCGTAATCCGAAAAGCATGCTCTCTGATTTGCATTTCTTCTTTCGAAAGCGTTGTTCCGGGTGGCACAACGTGATTGCGCCTCACCTTTTCCTTTTCATAAAAACTATAGGTGAAGCAATTCTTTTCCAGGAACAAAACACCGCCATCAAGTTGGGCGCGGTATAAGACATTGTTCTCCCACTGTCCCTTGTTCTCGGTGAATTTTATCAGCGAACTGTTTGCGCCTGCTGTTTCAGCAACGGGCTTGTTCCTTTGCGCTGAAGCAGAAAGAAAAAGAAAAAGAGATAAAAAGACGAGAGATGTATTTTTGGAAATCATCAATGCAATATTACTAAGAATAAACCATCTTCAGAACGAAAGAAATGCCTGTTTAATTAACGCAGTTATTACTGACATTTCCAGTGTCTTCGTATGCTTGATTGAAAAGTAAAAATATCTTTGCGGTCATGACATTGATTAAGGAAGTAATTTCTTCTCTCGAAAAACTCGCACCTCCTTCGCTTCAGGAGAGCTACGACAATTCCGGGCTGCTGATTGGCGATGAGCAAAAGAAAATTTCCGGTGTGTTGCTTTGCCTTGATGTGACGGAAGAAATAGTTAATGAAGCCGTGCGAAGGAAATGCAATCTCATTGTTTCGCATCATCCGCTGCTGTTTTCTCCGCTGAAAAGAATCACGGGAAAAAATTATGTGGAGCGATGTGTAATCAAAGCCATTGAAAAAGAAATTGCTGTTTATGCCATTCACACAAATCTTGACAATGTTCTGACCGGAGTGAATAAAAAAATTGCAGACAAACTCGGATTGATTAACACAAGGATTCTGAAACCGATGCCCGGTTTGTTAAAGAAACTTGTAATGTTTTGCCCGCTGAAAAATGTTGACAAAGTGAGACAGGCGTTGTTCGATGCCGGAGCGGGACGAATAGGAAATTATGATGAATGCAGTTTCAACATTCAGGGCACGGGAACGTTTCGAGGTTCGCAAAGCACCAATCCGTTTGTCGGAAAAAAGGGAATACAGCACCACGAACAGGAAGAAAGAATTGAAATGATTTTTGAATCGTTCAGGCAAAGTGAAATTATAAGCGCCTTGTTAAAAGCGCATCCTTACGAAGAAGTTGCGTATGATATTTACCCGATAGACAACATCCATCAGAACATTGGCGCAGGAATGATTGGCGATTTGAAAAAACCGGTGAGCGAAATTTCTTTCCTCAAATCGGTAAAGAAAAATATGAAAGCCGTAAGTGTTCGCCACACCAAACTAAGAGAAAAAAATGTGCAGCGCGTGGCTGTGTGTGGTGGTTCGGGAAATTTTCTGCTGCAGGACGCCATTCGAGTGGGAGCTGATGTTTTCGTTACGGCTGACTTCAAATATCACCAGTTCTTCGATGCTGAAGGCAAAATCGTGATTGCTGACATCGGGCACTACGAAAGTGAGCAGTTTACAACAGAAATACTTAGAGATTTTTTGAGCGATAATTTTTCTACATTTGCCGTCCGTTTGGCAGAAACGGTCACTAACCCGATTCAATACCTTTAAGCCATGGCAAAAAAGAAAGCGAAAAAAAGTAAGCCGGTGAAAAAATCTCCGGCAAAAAAAACGAAGACAGTTGCTAAAAAAGCAAAACCGGCTAAGAAAGTTGTGGCTAAAAAAGCGCTAATAAAAAAAATACGTAAACCAACCAAGCATATTTCAACCGTAAAAAAATCACAGAGCAAAGTGGGAAAACTAACCAACAGAAAAAGCAAGACGATTAAAACAAAATTGGCACCGGTGCCGGTTAAAAAGATTGAAAAAATAATTGATTTCACCGAGATTGACGCGTTGATGGGGAAATTGCCGAAAAGCAAGGGCACTGAAAGTTCAACGGAGGATAAACTGAAAGCGCTTTATATTCTTCAGCAGATTGATTCGAACATTGACAAAATACGCACGGTGCGTGGCGAGCTTCCCATGGAAGTCACCGACCTCGAAGACGAAATCGCAGGACTTGAAACCCGCATAGCAAATCTTGAACAGGAGCTTGTTGATATTGACGAGAACATTACCAAACGTAAACTGGCGATGAAGGACTCGCAGGCGCTCATCAAGAAATATGAATCGCAGCAGAACAAGGTGAAGAACAACCGCGAGTACGAATCCATCGTCAAGGAAATTGAATATCAAAACCTCGAAATTCAGCTCGCTGAAAAACGCATCAAGGAACACAAATTTGAAATTCAGAATAAGAAAACCGTGCTCGAATCATCACAGCATGTTCTGACAGAAAGAAAAGCCGAACTCGAAACGAAGAAAGCGGAACTGAACAGCATTGTTGCGGAAACTGAGAAGGAAGAAAAGGTACTCCTGAAAACTTCGGACGAGGCGGCAAAACTAATCGAGGATCGTTTGTTCCAGGCATACAGGAAAGTTCGTGAGAACGCACGCAACGGTCTGGCAGTGGTTGCTGTGCAGCGCGATTCCTGTGGTGGCTGCTTCAACCAGGTTCCGCCCCAGCGGCAACTCGACATCCGCCAGCATAAAAAAGTTATCGTATGCGAACATTGCGGAAGAATTTTAGTGGACTCGAAAATTGTCGCAGCAGAGTAAAAACGTATTTCTGTTTCAGGGGATTTCTGTGAGAAGCGGAAGTCCCTTTTTTGTTTTTGCCCTTCTCCTTTTTACTTCTTATTCTTTATATGCATCGTTTGACTTCAATAACGAATGCCGAAGCGCATACCGCAAAATATTTAATCTGCAGTTCAGTTTGGCAAGAGAAATCATTGAGAAAGAAAAAATCAGGGACCCCGGTAATGCTGCCATTGCGCTTCTTGAAAACGATATTGATTTTTTGTCTGCCTATATATCGGAAGAACAATTTTATTACAAGCGTCTGCTTTCCAATAAAGACAAGCGGTTATCCGTGATAGGCAGCGGTAATGCGCAATCGCCTTATTGCCTCTATGCACTGGCAGACATTCATTTGCAATGTGCGTTTGTTAAATTAAAATTCGGTGATTACGTTTCCGGGGCAAGGGATTTTCTGAAAGCGAATTCCCTGCTTAAAAAAAATCAGAAATTATTTCCGAAATTTATTCTTAACCTGAAAGGATTGGGAGTGCTTCACGCCATGGCGGGAGTGGTTCCTTCCGAATTCAAATGGCTATCCGCCATTACCGGACTCGTGGGCACGATAGAGCAGGGCTTGGGCGAACTCGATTCGCTTTTTCTGCAGACAAATTCCACGGAACTTTATTTTGTTAAGCCCGAAGTGGCGCTCATGCTTTTCTACCTGAAAAATAATTTTGAAAACGTACGCGGTGAAAAAATGATTCCGCAATTGTTTACTGACAGCACGCTGCTTCAAAACCCCTTGATTGCTTTCGGCTATTCGGGATTCCTTATGAAAACAGGAAGAGCTGAAGAAGCAATCCGCATACTTGAAGAGGTGGACAAACCCGGTGACATTCCTTTTTTGCTGCTGGAGTATCGCCTTGGTTTCGCCAAACTTTGCCGCGGTGATAAGGAAGCCGTCAGTCACTTGCTGAAATTTGCCGCTTCGTTTAAAGGAAAGAATTACCTGCGTTCATCGTTCAGGTACATTGCCTGGCATTATTTACTTTCCGGTGATGAGAAAAAATACAAACAGTTTATTGCGGACGTGTTGTTTGTCGGGTCTGCAGTAATTGATGAAGACAAAGATGCCACGCGTGAGGCAAATGAAAAGCGAATTCCCGACAAATCTCTTTTGCGCGCGAGATTATTTTATGACGGTGGATTTTTCAGCAATGCAAGTGCTGAACTGAAAAGCGGAGTGAGTATGAAAAGCAAAATTGATTCTGTGGAATATGATTACCGCCTCGCTCGAATCGTTCATGCATTAGCCGACACCACGCAGGCAATCATTTTATACGTCAAAACATTTTCTGAAGGAAAATTTCTACGTAATCATTTCGCTTCGAATTCGGCACTTATGCTTGGAATGATTTACGAGAGAAGAAATGAAAAAGCAAAAGCAAGAGAGTGGTACTACAAGTGCATCAACCTTCCCCAACATGATTATCAGGCGAGCATCGGGCGCAAGGCAAAGGCAGGTCTTGTGCGCGTAAAATGAATTTCATTTAAGTATCATTCAAAAAATACATTTTTGTCTCAAAGAAGTTTTTTCTAATCCTGTTCTTTGCAGCGTTGAGCCTAACTTCATGCATCTCGTCAGGTAAACTTTGCATAGGGCTCCG
>DATDOJ010000418.1:0-5039 GCA_035293345.1 Bacteroidia bacterium | reverse complement strand
CACAAAGTTCACAAAGAAATTATTTTGTATTCAAAGTGAGCCACTAAGCTTTTTTTTGATTGTGCTGCAGATGATGTAAAGCACTTTAGTTTCAGATGAGTTTGGCGGCTTCAGATCTTAAAATTATGAGTGCGTTTTCGGAGGGAAAGTTTCCTGACTTTGAAATGTGCTCGTAGATTTTTGCGCTGAGCTGGATGGCCGTTGCATCGGGATGGATGCTGTCGAAAGCGGTGTGGATGAGATGGATGGTTTCTTCTTTTGCAGCGCGTACGCTTTTCCATGCATCGGAGGTAATGTAAATCTGCTGCGAGACGTTGTGTTCGAATTCGGAATTGATGGTGGTGATGAGTTCGCTGCGGAAACGCTGCGCGCTCATGGCATGGTTAAGAACACGGGGCAGGAGAGAAGGAGGGGAGATGCGTTCAAGAAAAATGCAGAGCCGTTCGTACGCCTGCAGGCGGAGCGGAAGGGTGTCTTTATATTTCTGATGCTTTGCTTCGGTGACGCGGATGCTGATGTCGCGGTCAAGGAATTTTTTCTGGACGAGGAACATGGCGACCATAACTAAGAAAGCGGGGACGAAGTACATTAACATATCGGTGATAGTCATGCGGGAGAATTTTTTTCAAATATCTGAATTATTTTTTCTTCGCTGCTATTCATCGCAGGTCGGGATTGAAGGATTGTTATAATCGCTTAAAATATTAAGCTGATATATTCGTTTAAAGCAGAACAACATGAAATCCACCCTCCCCGCGCCTTCCGCAGAACATCCCCCTCTTCCCGAAGAATTTTTCTTCTTCTTAAAATTTCTGAAGCAGGAGAAAAAAATTATTCTCCGCAGCAAAACCGAAATCAGGGTGGTGGCGCTGAAAGAAATAATCCGCCTTCATATCGGAGGGCATCACACCGTGGTTTACATAAAAGATAAGCCCGAATTCACCTGCTGCCGCACCCTCGATTCATTTGAAGCCGAGCTGCATGAATATGATTTTTGCCGCGTGCACGACAACTGCATCGTCAACCTGCATGAGGTGGAGCGCTATGTATTTGCCGATAATTTAATTACTCTGAAAAACGGCATCACCATAGATGCTTCGCGAAGCAAGGGCAAAGACCTGGTCGCCCGCCTCGAAAAAATATTTTGAATTCCCGTTTACGCCATCATCCTCACCAGCTGCGCTGTTTAGGTTACCACTTACGAAGTTTCAATACCCGGTATTGCCGTGCGCGATACGTTTGTCCTCATAATTTTTTCCCGTGAACCAAAAGAACTTATTCCCGAACCTTCTGAGCAAGTCGTCTGTCTTGGACGGAGTTCCGTCCGGCATTGCCGGAAGTCCGCCTGCCATTTCCGGATGTTCGTCTGTGGTGGTCGGACATTCGTCTGTCATGTTCGGAATCCCGTCTGCCGTGGACGGAATCCCGTCCGTCATTGCCGGAGTCCCGTCTGTCATTCCGGGAATTCCGTCCGTCATAGCCGGAAACCCGTCTGCCTTTGCCGGAATCCCGTCCGTGATGTACGGGAATGAAAAACACATTTTTTGGCATAAATTTCAATAAATAAAAATTCACACTATTTAATCCAACCCTTAAAAACCAAACTACTATGAAGGACTTTGTAGAAAATGACGACCCGGCATTTGCCACCCAACTCAATGATTTTGCCTCCGGCTTAACTCCCACTTACGGACCGCTGCTCGGATTTTCACCGCTCGAAATAACCGCAGCCGAGGATGATGCCGAACTGTTCGCCTACCTTGTGGCAAGGCAGGGCGAAGTGCAGGCATATTCGGAGGATTTCACCGGCTATAAAAACCTGGCGCGCTACGGCAGCGGCACCGAAGTGCTGCCGGCAACCATTCCTGTTATCGGAGCATTTCCGGTGGCGCCAACCGTAACGGCTGCCAACATAGAAGACCGTTTCCGCAAGCGGGCGGCAAAGGCGAAAAGTTCTGTGAACTACACGAACTCCATCGGGCAAACGCTGCGCATCGTGGCGCCCGTTGAAGTATTCGACCCCTTGCTGGGAAAACCCATATTCAAAGTTTTTATGGACAGCGGCACACCGCTGCTCAAATGGCCGAAAGGAAAATTCCAGGCCGTTGAAATCTGGGCAGACCACGGTGACGGCAACAACTGGCGGAAACAGGAGCGCGATTTTAAATCACCCTGGGTTGACCACTTTCCGCTGCCTGCCTTAGGGCAAAGCGCAGTGTGGAAATATAAAATGATTTATGTGCTCAACGATGCCACCACCGGTCTCTGGAGCGATGAGGTGACGGTGACGGTGTATGGAAGTGTGTGATTCGCGGAATTGAAAAGTAAATATGAAAGGAGAACGGGGGTTCTCCTTTTTTGTTTTTACTGTCCCGTCCTGAAATAAGTTTTCAGAGAACAGGAATAGTGCGATGTGAGAAGTGTTTGGGATTTTAAACATTGTATTAGCTTTGCAAATAAGTTTTATAAATTAACCGCATGAGAAAAAGTATTCTGCTTATTATTTTTCTTCTTGAATTCGTTTGTGTTGTTGCACAGCCCCCCATTCAATGGCAACGGTGTCTCGGAGGTACAGACGAGGAAAGAATCGCTGAGGGCTTCGGATGGGGCTTCGGTGATGCAGGCATCGAGCAAACGACTGATAGTGGTTATATTATTGTGGGGAGTGCCAAATCAAACGATGGCGATGTAAGCGGTAATCACTCAAGTATAGTTTCACCTAACCTGTTCGTTTTCGACTATTGGGTTGTAAAACTTAATAGCGGAGGAACACTTCAGTGGCAGAAATGCCTCGGAGGAGTAAATTATGATTATGGCTATTCTGTTCAGCAAACTTTTGACGGAGGATATATTGTTTGCGGGCAGGCAAAGTCGACAGATGGAGATGTAATCGGAAACCATGGCGGATATGATTACTGGGTAGTGAAGCTATCCCCGTCAGGAAGTGTTCAATGGAAAAAATGCTACGGAGGAACCCTGGATGATTATGGTTATTCTATCCGGCAAACAACAGATGGAGGTTATATCGTTGCAGGTAGTTCGCAATCTGTTGATGGTGATGTCATAATGCAAATCGGAAATTTCGATTTCTGGATAATAAAGCTCGATGCTGCAGGAAATATCCTTTGGCAAAAGTCCTTAGGGGGAACAGAATGGGATTGGACGCGCTCCATCAGGCAGACCACTGACGGGGGATATATTATTGCGGGGAACACATACTCAAATAATGGTAATGTAAACGGCTGGCATCCGGGCTACAATTCTTCTGGTGGAATATTACCGGACGGGTGGCTGGTAAAAATTGACAGTGCAGGAAACCTTCAGTGGCAAAAATGTCTTGGAGGAAGCCATATTGATGAATTGCGGTGTGTCCGGCAGACAGCAGATGGCGGATACATTGTGGCTGGAAATACAGGATCTGATGACGGAGACGTAACAGGGTGGCACCCGGGATATGCTCTTTTTGATAGTGCTCATATAGCCGATAAATGGGTTGTTAAGCTTGACAGCAATGGAAACATACAATGGCAAAAATGTCTCGGAGGTTCTCGTACTGATGGAGGTGCCTCTGTTTATCAAACTACTGACGGAGGTTATATTGTCCAGGGCCGAACTGGTTCAAATGACGGTGATGTTATAGGTATTCATCAGGACTCGCTCAATTTTTCAGATGATAGCTGGCTGGTAAAACTTTCAGCGACTGGTGCAATCGAGTGGCAGAAATGCCTCGGTGGCTCGGTGAATGATTGGGGCAGCACGGTACTGCAGACCAACGATTATGGATTTATAGCAGCCGGCATGACTTATTCGAATGATTATGACGTAAGCGGAAACCATGGTAACTTAGATGCCTGGGTTGTAAAACTATCACCTGCATGTTCCCCGATTTCATTAACCAGTTCAATTATCTCACCTCTTTGTTATGGAGACAGCGGCTCGGCAACAATTTCCCCGCAAAGTGGTAATCCTCCCTTTTCTTTTTTATGGAGCAATGGTGACACAACCGCAACTTCTTCAGGGCTTAGCCCGGGAGTTTATTCAGTTACGGTTACCGATGTTATTTTCTGTACGGCAACTGCTGTAATTACTATTGCCCAGCCAGCACAACTAACAGCCAATACAACAGTTACTAATTCCACCTGCGGAAACAACAATGGCTCTGCTGTTGTACATGCAAGCGGAGGAACAGGAGCGTACACTTTTAACTGGTCACCGGCAGGCGGAACGGATTCGACAGCAACAGGACTTGCTTCCGGAATTTACACAGTGACTGTAACAGATGCCAGCGGATGCACCATATCTGCAACTGCAATCATATCCAACACTAATGGCCCTGTCGCTGCTCTTCAGTCACAGCAGGATGTTTTGTGTAACGGTGATAGTACGGGTTCGGCTGCAATAAGTGCCACAGGAGGCGCATCACCTTACACTTATAGCTGGTCGCCATACGGAGGAACAAATACTTCTGCAAGTAATCTTGCGGCAGGAAACTATACTGTTGTGGTAACAGACAGCAACTTCTGTACGGCAACATTGTCGGTAACTATTAATCAACCTTCGTCATTAACTATCAGCGTAAACTCTCAGAATACAACTTGCGGAGATAATAACGGTTCTGCAACTGTGAATGCAACAGGAGGTGCCGGTGCTTTTGTTTACAATTGGTCAGTTGCCGTAGGAACGGACTCATCGATTTCCGGACTTGGAAACGGAACTTATACTATTCTTGTGACGGACGCAAACGGATGCAGTCAAACACAAACGGTAATTATTTCCGGGCCGTTTGCTTTAGATATTACATATACTCAGCATGATGACAGTTGTGAACAATCCATCGGTGAAATTAGCACCAGCGTGAGCGGAGGAACTCCCGCATACACATACTTATGGAATAACGGTCAATCCACTTCAGCAATCTCCGGTCTTGCTTTCGGGACATATACACTGACTGTAACAGATGTCAATAGCTGCACAGCCGTTACACAATTTAGGTTAGAAAATGCCCCCTGTTTTTTAATTCCTAACCTAAATTGTGTAAC